>JBNMGK010000162.1:0-5927 GCA_050872205.1 Enterocloster sp. | reverse complement strand
CCAGCCTGTGCTGCCTGCAGAGATGGAGTTGCGTTTGCAAGGATCAGGTCTACGTTATTGGAAACAAAGCTGTTGATAATGGTAGAACAGGTGTTGGAATCGCCCTGTGCATTCTGCTCATCAAAGGTAACTGCATCGCCCAGTGCATCTGTTAATGCATCCTTAAATCCCTGGGTAGCTGCATCCAGTGCTACATGCTGTACCAGCTGGCAGATACCTACGTTATAGGTCTTTCCGTCGGTGGAAGCTGCTGCTTCGCTCTGTGCTGCTTCAGAAGAAGCTGCCTCTGTGCCTGCTGCCTCAGAAGCTGCTGCTATGGTAGCTGTGCTGCCGGAACCACCGCATCCGGTCATAGATGCTGCACAAGCTGCTGCTAATAATACTGACATGATCTTTGTAGATTTTTTCATAATACCGTCCTCTTTTCACTCAAAACTCATTCGTTTTAATGTGCTCTCTGAGTACATTTCATACAAACTAATGGTATGATACTACAAAAAAATCCCCACGTCAATTTTATTGCTTTAAATTTCTTAGAATTTAAAGCAATAAAGTGTTTTTCGTCGTTTTTACCAATGGTTTTTCCAATTTTTCCCAGTTTTTGTTTTTATAAATCCCTCTGTATTTACAGATCTTTCTGATTTTACAGATCCTTCCAGTTTAACGGAATGGTCACTACAAATTCTGTGCCCTCTTCCAGCTGGGAGGTAACACGGATGGTTCCATGATAAAAATTAACAATATGCTTTACAATGGAAAGTCCCAGGCCAGTACCGCCCTGCTTCCGGCTGCGTCCCTTATCTACCCGGTAGAACCGTTCAAAAATACGGTCCAGACTTTCCTGAGGGATGCCAACACCATTATCCCGTACTCTTGCAACCATATTTCCGTCTTTTTCCCGGATATTTACCCATACCTGACCACCATGCCGGTTGTATTTTACTGCATTGCTTACCAGGTTAGAAAGCAGTTCCTTCATCTGCTGTGGATTTGCCTTGATGCAAATAGGCTGGCAGTCGCAGTGTATAAACACCTGTCCTGCTGCTGCTGTTGGCTTCAGACTATCTACGATCTCATCTAACAGCACACTGACTCTTACATCGGAAACCACTACCTCTGCATCCTTTGCTTCCAACCTGGAGATCATCAAAATATCATTAATAAGACCGGCCATGTTAATGGCTTCTTTCTTGATCCTTTTAATAAAGTCCATTTTCATATTCTCATCCTGGATCATGCCGCTTTCCATTAATTCCGCATATCCCTGAATGGATGTGATCGGAGTTTTTAACTCATGGGAGGCGTTGCTGAAAAATTCCTGGCGGATCTGCTTTTCCTTGTCGATGCGGTTCAGATAGTCCTTTACATTCCGTGACATTTCCATGGTTGTTTCTGCGATCACATTTAACTCCGGATACTGGCATTTTTCAAAATGCAGTTCTGTATAATCTCCGGTGTAGTTTCCTTTTACCTTTGACATTTCCGCAGCAATATTGCTTAAAGGCTGTGTCACAGAATCCACAAAACGCTTGGAAACCACCAGCGCGCAGGCAAGAGCTGCCAGGAAGCTGAAAAGGGCAGATGGAAGGAGCATAGTCAGGTATTCGCTGGCCCCGGAATAAGGCACAGAAACACGGATGATCATATCCGCCCGGTTTGATTTATATGCCACATACAAAAGATTTCTCTTTAATGTGTGGGAATAACGTCTGGCAGATCCGCTGCCATTTTCCAGCGCCTGAACTACCTCGATCCGGCCCAGATGATTATCCAGCTCCGCCGGATCCGCATCTGAATCAGAGACTACGGTACCATCTGTGCGGATCAGTGTCACACGGCTGGGATTTCCCGCTGTAAAAGTTTCCAGCCGCTGCACCTGTTCTGTCAGGTCTCCATCGTAATCTAAGGTCTGGTCTAACATCTCCATGGTATAAAGCATGTCTTTTCTTGTAGTATCCAGTATAGTATTGCGGCTGGCAATATAAAAGATGACGCTGTTGATACACAGCGCCGCCAAAAGTACAAAAATAAATTTCTCCAAAATGGCTTTTCTCATACTTTTCTCCTTTCTCTCCCGTTTTTATCCTTCCTGATGTACCAGTCTGTAGCCTACGCCCCTGACTGTTTTAATGCAGGATGAGCCCTTCTCTCCCAGTTTCTGGCGCAGAGTACGGATGTGCATATCCAGAGTTCTGGTCTCCCCGTCATATTCATAGCCCCACACCTGGTTTAAAAGCTCATCTCTTGTAACCACACGGGACTGATTTTCCATAAGATAAACCAAAAGCTCAAATTCCTTTAAAGTCAGCTCACATAAATGACCTTCACTGGTCACTTCCCTGGTCTTTTTATTAACCACAATATCCTCAAAATTAAGGATATCTTTCTTTTCCTCTCTTCTGGTCCGGCGCAGCAGGCTGCGTATTCTTGCAGAAAGCTCCAGAACGCCAAATGGCTTTACCATATAGTCATCCGCGCCGCAGTCAAGACCTACTACCTTGTCCAGTTCTTTTTCCTTGGCAGTTAAAAGCATAATGGGAAGGTCACGGAGATCATCGCTCTGACGAATCTGACGGATAGCAGTCACCCCATCCATTCCAGGAAGCATCCAGTCAAAAATAGCAAGTGACGGTACTTCTTCTTTGATGCGCTCTAATCCTTCTTCTGCCGTTTCAAAGCCTTCCGCCTCATAGCCAAAGCCTTCCAGTGCTATTTTTAAAAGATTGCGTATATTTTCGTCATCTTCGATGATATAAATTTTATCCATGGTTATCCTCGTCCTTCCCTTTTTAACCGCAAAGCCGCAATATACGGTTATGTTCTTATTATCAGCATATCACAGCTATGTAAAAACAAAAACAGCCAAATGTAAAATTTATGTAAAATCTCACATTTGACTGCCATATATTGCTTCTCCACCTTCCCACTGCAGCAGGAAAATGAAACTACTATTCGCTTCTTAACGCATCGATTGGATTTAAGTTTGCCGCCCGTCTCGCCGGCATATATCCAAAGAACAGACCAATGGCTACAGACACTCCAAAGGAAATAAGCACTGCCGCCAATGTAGGGGATGCGGAGATCCCGATCATGGTCCCCACTACTTCTGTAGCAACGCAGCCGATGATGATGCCTACCACGCCGCCTAAGGAACTGGTCACAGCTGCCTCAATAACAAACTGCTGCAAAATCGTTCCCTTATCAGCTCCCAGTGACTTTCTGATACCGATCTCCCTGGTACGCTCTGTTACAGATACCAGCATGATATTCATAACACCAACGCCTGCAACTAAAAGGGAAATTCCTGCAATACCGCCTAACATACCGCTCATCATGGCAATCTGCTCATTTAAGGAATCCAGCATTTCACTCATGGCTGTTACTCTGTAAAGATCACTGTCTTTAAAGGTTTCATATAAAAAATTCTGGATGAGAGTCTTGGCTGCATCTGCATTATCTGTATCAGATACAGTCAGTGTATAACTGTTGATATTGGCGCTTCCTGCCAGGCTGGTGGCTACGCTGTAAGGGATCCACACGAAATCATCGGTTCCGCCATCTTCCATGTTATCCTCATCCTGAGTCTCCACGATGCCAACTATCTTAAAGGCATAACCATTTATTTTCAAAGTCTCATTAATGGCCTTATCTGCACTTCCAAAAAGCTCCTGAGCTACATAGGAACCGATCACACATACCTTCTGCCGGGAAGCAATATCAGAATAAGCAATGTTTCTTCCCACCTGAAGTTTATAATCCTTCATATCCAGGTACTGCTCACTTCTGCCTGCCACACTGGTAGAGTCCATGGAATCATCTCCCTTTTTTACAGTGGCTGACAAAGATACATTGGGGCTGATACCATCAAAAAGATCTCCATGCTCATCATAAAATGCATACATCTGATCCACATCTACCGTACGGGATGTAAGATTGGTCATATTTACATTGATCTGGTTTACACCCATGCTGGCAAAACTTTCCACTACGCTTCCCATATAGCCATTGACCAGACTTACCAGGATAATGACCGCTGCCACACCAATTATGATTCCTAACATAGTCAGGAAAGAGCGCATCTTATTGCCCCATATGCTTTTTATAGCCAGTTTAAAGGATTGCAGCATAATCTTTTACATCTCCGTCAAATATTTTGTGTCCATCTGCAATGCGTACTACCCGTTTTGCCTCCATGGCAATGGAATTATCATGGGTGATCATTACAATGGTATTTCCCTCTTCGTTTAACTGTTTTAAGAAATTTAAGACCTCACGGCTGGTCTTTGAATCCAGGGCGCCTGTGGGCTCATCTGCCAGTATCAGGGACGGATCCCCGGCCAGCGCCCTTGCAATCGAAACTCGCTGCTGCTGGCCGCCGGATAACTGATTTGGCATATTTTTCCATTTTTCTGCCAGACCTACCTTTTCCAGAGAAGCCATGGCCCGCTGTTTTCGTTCCTCACTTCCCACTCCCGCATAGAGAAGAGGAAGCTCTACATTTTCCAGAAGATTTAGCTTTGGAAGAAGATTGTACTGCTGGAAAATAAAGCCGATCATCTTATTGCGGATCCTTGCAAGCTGTTTGTCTTCCATTTTGCTCACATCTTCCCCGCCCAGGTAATATTCTCCTTTGGTAGGAACATCCAGCGCTCCAATAATATTCATCAGCGTGGATTTTCCGCTTCCTGACTTTCCTACAATAGCTACAAACTCACCTTTGTCAATGGCTACACTTACATCATCATTGGCACGGACCTCTTCACCACCAAGATAGTAGATCTTGAAAATGTGGCGCAGGTCGATCAGGTGTCTGCCTGGTTTGTCCAGCTGTGCATCATTTGTGTCATTGTTTTTGTCTTGAGATTTTATCTCGTGAGTATTTTTCTCATCTATGCCATTCGCTTTATTTTCAGCATTCTGTCGGCCTTTCCACAGATGAAACATAAAAACTCCTTTCATAATTTACGTTCTCTCAGAATCCTTCTGCATTTTCACACTGCTCTGCCCTCTTGTGGATAACTCTATCTTTGGCCACCGCCGCCATTTCCTCTACGGTTGCCGCCGCCATTACCGCCGCCGCTTGGCGGGCCGCCCATGCCGC
Organism: Enterocloster sp.; assembly: GCA_050872205.1. Classification (GTDB taxonomy): domain Bacteria; phylum Bacillota; class Clostridia; order Lachnospirales; family Lachnospiraceae; genus Enterocloster. The sequence continues at coordinate 826 of JBNMGK010000162.1, read as the reverse complement.
CTCCAGGACCGCCCATTCCCGGGCCGCCCATGAAGAAGCTGTTAGAGCTGGTACTTGATTTTGACACATAGACTGTATCTCCTTCAGAAAGTCCGCTCTTGATCTCCACATAAGAATCATTGGTCAGGCCTGTTTCTACTTCCACTGCCTTGAAGCCTGCAGGAACTGGTCCCTGCTGCTCTTTTACAGAATCATCCTTAATATAGACCTGATTGCCTCTCATCAGGGCATCTACCGGAATGGTAAGAACATCATTTGCTTCTTCTAATGTGATCACACCGTCTACATTCATGCCTGGGAGCAGATCTCCTGCTTCATCCATGGTTACAGTGACCGGATAGGTACTGACGCCATTGGAGTATGTGCTTTCCAGGCTGACATTTGTAACCGTTCCTGAGAAGGTCTGACCTTCAAAAGCATCTGCTGTTACAGTTACCTTCTGCCCCACCTTCACACTCTGGATATCCAGCTCGTCAATAGACATTTTAAAGGTCAGTGCAGACAGGTCATAAATAGTTGCCAGTGTAGTGGTAGAAATGGTGTTTTTTGTAATATTATCTCCTACCTTAAAGTTCTTTGTGATCACCTGTCCTGAGATAGGCGCTGTAATGGTATAATTATCGTAGCTGTCCTGGGTGCTTTCCAACTTGCTCTGGGCAGACTCTACACTTTCCTGGGCCTTGTCTAAAGCATCCTTATAATTGCGCATCAGCTTTTCTGCTGTACGGGAAGTCATACGGAAAATAGGAGTTCCCTTGGTCACATAATCGCCCTCATGGACCAGCAGTTCTTCTACTTCTACGCTTACAGCCAGATCTGCGTTCAT
>JBNMGK010000205.1:0-5153 GCA_050872205.1 Enterocloster sp. | reverse complement strand
CTTTTCTTTCTTGCATAAGTTCCCACTACAGGCACACACAAAAGGTCAGATAATCCGTCCAGGTCAATGTGTATGTCCTTTTTTGCTGCCTCATCCATAAGGTTGACGCAGACCAGAACCCGATCCGTACATTCCATGATCTGAAGAGCCAGGTTTAAGTTCCGTTCCAGACAGGTGGCATCACAGACTACCACCACAGCCTTATGATCCCCGAAACAGATGAAATTGCGGGCGATCTCTTCTTCTGCGGAACGGGAAGAAAGGGAGTAAGTACCGGGAATATCCACCAATGTATAATCATGGCAGGAACTGTGACAGATCCCCCAGGCATTGGCTGTAGTCTTTCCGGTCCAGTTGCCTGTATGCTGCTTTTTTCCGCAGGTAAGATTGTTAAATAATGTACTTTTTCCTACATTGGGATTTCCTGCCAGGGCGATCACCGGATATTCTTTTGGGATATCCGGCTTTTTTCCATGCTGTTTCATGCTTTCTCCTTTCTGCAGACCAGAATATCCCTGCTGTCATTTTTACGAATCGCGATCACGGCGCCCCGGATCAGGTAAGCAGCCGGGTCTCCTAAAGGGCTTATCCCAACGCATTCTACGGTTGTATTTTCAATCAGGCCTATATCAAGAAAACGGCGGCGTATGCTTCCAGGAGAAGTAAGGCAGCAGATACGCGCTTTTTCGCCGGGTTTTATATCATTCAGACAAAGAGGGGGAGTCATAAAAATGTTACCTGCCTGCAGTGTTCTTTGTATTTACTATATGATACCAAGGGGCAAAAGGTTAAAAATCCGATGCAAGCTTGCTTGCAAGAGGATTTTTGAAGAGGTTATTATTTGAAAACAGCTGGAAAACAAAGGCGAAATAGGTTATACTGTTAACAGGGTAAAACTTAAAAAATTACAACAGGAGAAGGCAGAAGACTATGGAAGACAATTACATTGAATGGCTGGTAAAACGGAAGGATCCCGTTTATGCATGGCCGGTAAAGATCCTGATGATCCTTTTATGTGCAGCCTCTGTGCTGGCAGCGCTGCAGATCATGTTCGGGATCCTGATTTTAGTGGCAGCAGGTGCGGCGACTTATTTCGTATTTTTAAATTTAAGTGTAGAATATGAATATCTTTTTGCTGACGGTGGTTTTAGTGTAGACAGTATCCTTGGAAAAGCGAAAAGAAAGAAGAAATTTGACTGCGATAAAGAAGAAGTGCAGCTGATCGCTCCTGCGCAGTCCTATGTTTTAAAGGATTACGAAAAGCAGGGGATGAAAGTGATCGACTGCACCAGCCACAATGAAGGAGCAAAAGTATATGCCCTGATCAGCCAGAAAGGCTCACAGGTCACAAAGGTATTATTTGAACCAGGAGAGAAAATGGAAGCAGCCATGCGCAGGGTATTTCCCAGTAAGTTCGTCCGCTCATAAGTTTTCCTCATAAGAAATCATAAGCAATTTCAATGAATATTTTCCTGGAAATGGGTTTGACAATCCATATAAAATTTGCTAGTATTATTTACTAATAAGAAGGCCAAAACGCCAGTGTCTGATAAAACAAAAGTTTTTTTAGCGCTGGCGTTATATTGAACCTTCACATAAATAAAATACAGAAAGTGAGGAAAAAACGAATGGGTAAGATTATCGGTGAAGGCATTACCTTTGATGATGTGCTTCTGGTTCCGTCCTATTCAGAAGTGATCCCAAATCAGGTAAACTTAAGCACAAACCTGACCAAGAAGATCCGTCTGAACATCCCGTTAATGAGTGCAGGTATGGATACAGTTACAGAGCATCGTATGGCGATCGCCATGGCCCGTCAGGGAGGAATCGGCATTATTCATAAGAATATGTCAATTGAGGCGCAGGCTGAGGAGGTAGATCGTGTAAAGCGTTCTGAGAACGGTGTTATCACCGATCCATTCTATCTTTCCCCAGAGCATACATTAAAGGATGCCAACGATCTGATGGCAAAGTTCCGTATTTCCGGCGTGCCGATTACAGAAGGCAAAAAATTAGTTGGTATCATTACCAACCGTGACTTAAAGTTTGAGGAAGATTTCAGCCGCCCCATCAGAGAGTGCATGACTTCCAAAAACCTGGTTACAGCAAAGGAAGGCGTTACTTTACAGGATGCAAAAGCAATCCTTGCAAAGGCAAGAGTAGAGAAGCTTCCTATCGTAGATGATGATTTCAACCTGAAAGGTCTTATTACCATCAAGGATATTGAAAAACAGATCAAATATCCTCTGTCTGCAAAGGATGATCAGGGACGTCTGCTGTGCGGTGCAGCCATCGGTATCACAGCTAATGTTCTGGATCGTGTAGCAGCACTGGTTAAGGCAAAAGTAGACGTTGTTGTTCTGGACTCTGCTCATGGTCATTCCGCAAATGTTATCCGCTGTGTAAAGATGATCAAAGAGGCATATCCGGATGTTCAGGTTATTGCAGGTAATGTGGCAACTGGTGACGCAACCAGAGCCCTGATCGAAGCTGGCGCTGACTGTGTTAAGGTTGGTATCGGACCTGGTTCTATCTGTACTACCCGTGTAGTAGCAGGTATTGGTGTTCCTCAGATCACTGCTGTTATGGACTGCTACGCAGTTGCAAAAGAATACGGTATCCCGATCATCGCAGACGGTGGTATCAAGTATTCCGGTGATATTACAAAGGCTATCGCAGCAGGCGGAAGCGTTTGTATGATGGGAAGCATGCTTGCAGGCTGCGATGAGAGCCCGGGTGCTTTCGAGCTGTATCAGGGACGTAAATACAAGGTATACCGTGGTATGGGCTCTATTGCTGCTATGGAAAACGGAAGCAAGGACCGTTATTTCCAGACTGATGCAAAGAAACTGGTTCCAGAAGGCGTAGAAGGCCGTGTGGCTTACAAGGGTATGGTAGAAGATACCGTATTCCAGCTGTTAGGCGGTTTACGTTCCGGTATGGGCTACTGTGGAGCAAAGGATATCCCAACTCTCCAGGAGACAGGAAGATTTGTTAAGATCTCTGCAGCATCCTTAAAGGAAAGTCATCCACATGACATCCATATTACAAAGGAAGCTCCAAACTATTCTATTGAAGAGTAGATATAAGCGAAGAAAAAGATAAGCGGCTGCGTTAGCAGACATTTGTTTTTTCAAGCATGGGTCGCCGCGTTTGCGGCGGCCTTTTTGGTTTATAGGCAGTGCACATTTCAAGTAAGAAAGCAGGAACATAAAATGGGAGAACGTTCAAAACTTACTACATTATGTTATATTGAAAAAGATGACAGTTATCTGATGCTTCATCGTGTCAGCAAAAAGCATGACGTCAACAAAGATAAATGGATCGGGATCGGCGGTCATTTTGAGGAAAATGAGAGCCCGGAGGAATGTCTGCTTAGGGAAGCAAAAGAGGAGACAGGTCTTACCTTAACATCCTGGAAATTCAGAGGCATCGTAACCTTTATTTCTGAGGGCTGGGATACAGAATACATGTGCCTGTATACGGCAGACGGATACCAGGGAGAGATCATTTCCTGTGATGAGGGCGTACTGGAATGGATCAAAAAAGAGGATCTTTTAAAGCTGAATCTGTGGGAAGGTGATAAGATCTTCTTAAAACTTCTCCAGGAAAATGCTCCTTTCTTTTCACTGAAACTGGCTTACAAAGGGGATGAACTGACAGAAGCAGTGCTGAATGGAGAAATTTTAAAGAAATCGTAACAAAATCAGGTGTTTTTTGTAACCAGAGTATGTGATATACTGGGTATAACCTATTAACGAAGGTTCCGGCTGCGTAAGCAGGCAGATAAGCGTGCCAGCGCGGGGAACCTGAGTCTGCATCCAATACCACAGAGAGGACCCTATTTTAATGAAAAAATATAAAACATCCCGTTTTCTTGCCGTCTGCACAGCTGCCATCCTGGCGCTGTCAGTACCAGCATGGGCCAGCCAGATCACCATTACTCCGTTAGATACAGGAACATCTACATCCCAGAGCCAGGCCCAGGAGACACAGCCTGCACAGACAACACAGGCATCAAATTCCCAGGATACATCGAACCAGAACACATCCACCCGGACTGTCGATGTTTCTTCTATTACAAAGCCCACCATTGCATCCCAGGGCGCAGTTCTGTTAAATGCGGCAGATGGAAAAGTATTGTTTTCACAAAATGGGGAAACACAGTATTATCCAGCCAGCATTACCAAACTGATGACAGCTCTCTTAGTAGCGGAAAACTGCAATCTGGATGATACAGTTACTTTCTCCGCAACAGCCACCACCAATCTGGAATCGGGAGCGGTTTCCATTGGAATGACAGAGGGAGATACCTTAACCGTGCGTCAGTGCTTATACGCACTGTTGTTAAAGTCAGCAAATGAGGTGGGAAATGCCCTTGCAGAGCATGTGGCAGGCAGCAATGCTGCATTTGCGGAGAAGATGAATGCAAAGGCCGCATCCTTAGGCTGCACCAATACCCATTTTGCCAATCCACATGGTTTAAATGATCCGAACCATTATACAACACCTCATGACATGGCGCTGATCGCCAGGGCTGCTTTTGCAAATGATATTGTAAAAACGGTGGCATCCACCAGAACCTATACACTTCCGGCTACCAAGAAGAATCCTTCCGGTCTGACGGTAACTATGGGACATAAAATGTTAAATCCAAATGACTCCAGATATTATCAGGGGATCATCGGTGGAAAAACAGGTTATACATCAAAGGCCGGAAATACACTGGTAACGGCAGCAGAGCGGAATGGTGTGCGTCTGATCGCAGTTGTGATGAAAAGCCAGTCTACCCATTATACGGATACGAAGGCATTATTAGACTATGGATTTAAGCTGGCAGAGGCAGGGGCCTTAAGTGGGGGTTCTTCAAGACAGACACAGGAAACCGCAGCAAGCGGCAACCAGACGAACAGCAATCAGACCAGTGAGACCAGCGCACCGTCCCATTCCACATCCGGCAATAATTCCGGCGGTCCTGGTGTCACTAACGAACGTGGCTGGGTAAAGGATAATACAGGCTGGTATTACGTGAAAAACAACGGGGTAAAGGCTTCAAATGAATGGATCACAGACAATGGTGAGACCTACTGGATGGAAGCTGACCATTACATGGCAAAGGGCTGAAAAGAAATAGACGGAAAATGGTATTATCT
>JBNMGK010000019.1:0-18306 GCA_050872205.1 Enterocloster sp. | reverse complement strand
CTTCGCCTTTTTTGTGATAGCGGTTTCCATAGGTGGATTCCATAACCGCATAATCACCGTCAGAAATATACTGGGGATCCCGGATCAGCGGCTTATTCTTGTTTCCAATATCACCGGAAAAGACGATCTTTCGCTGTTCATCCCCTTCTGTAGCCCAGATCTCAATAGAAGCGGAACCCAGAAGGTGGCCTACATCTGTAAAACGCAGGGTAATGTTTTCGTTTAATTTAAACTTCTGTCCATAGGCCACACCTTCAAAATGGCCTAAAACTCCTTCTGCATCCTGCATGGTATAAAGGGCTTCTACTTCTGTTTTACCGGCTCTGCGGGCTTTACGATTGCGCCACTCTGCCTCCATCTCCTGGATGTGGGCACTGTCCCGAAGCATAATGCCGCACAGGTCTGCAGTTGCATAGGTGGTGATGATCTGCCCCCTAAATCCTCTGGCATAGATCCAGGGAAGCATGCCTGCATGGTCAATGTGGGCGTGGGTCAGAAATACGTAGTCGATGTCACTGTAACTGACCGGAAGTTCTGCATTCTGGTAAGGATTGTTCCCCTGCTCCATACCACAGTCTATAAGGACTTTTGTATCTCCCACTTCCAGAAAATGGCAGCTGCCTGTTACTTCATGGTCTGCTCCGATAAAGGTCAGTCTCATAAGCATTCTCCCCTCTGTTGCCCCTTTTTATTGTATTATAAGGGCCTCGTTTTTGCTAACCATAGTATAGCACATTTGCTCGTTTATTTGCAAACTTTTTCAGTCATTTTGCATAAATTAGACAAGTTTTCTGATAATGTCGTTTACTCCGCATATGCCACCGGATTGCTACGCACGTTGTGCTCTTGCAAGCAAGCTTGCATCGAATTTTTGAGCTTTGTCCCCTGGTGTATCATATGATGATACAAACCACTCCCCCGTTGCTGTCATTAATGATCTTCTGCAAGGTATCCTGCAGCTTCTGCTGACACTCATCTGTCATCTGGGAAATCTTGGCCTGGATGCCGTCTTCTACGATCTGTTCTATGGATTTGCCGAAAATATTGGCATTCCAGATACCTTCTTCACTGTCTTTGGAGCTGGAATTTATGTAGGCGATGAGATCTTTTGCCTGCTGCTCGCTTCCCACAATGGGGGCGATCTCTGTTTCGATCTGGGCCCGGATCAGATTTACAGAAGGGGCCTGTGCTTTCATTTTTACGCCGTATTTATTTCCATGGCGGATCACTTCCGGCTCATCCAGTATGATCTCATCTCTCTGGGGCATCATTACCCCATATCCCTTTAATCTTGCCTGAGCCAGAGCCTCTTTTACTTTATCATACTCCTTCTGCATACCCGCTAAGGTGCTTAAGGTCTGCATCAGCTGGTACTCCCCTTCAATAGGAAGCCCTACATAGTCACTTAATATCTGGTAATAATAGCTGTCATCCATCTGCACCTTCAGGGAAACGGTGCCATCTGCCATTTCCATTTTCTCTATGGTGATCTTCTCCACCGGGCCTGACTGTTCCCCAAAAGCCTTTACCTGAGCAGCAGCATCCTTCATATGGCTGACCTTCTTTAACAGTTCTTTTGCCAGATCGATCACCTGGCTCTTCAGCCAGTGGGTTGCCGGAAGGACCTCCAGCCACTTGGGAATATGAAAATCCAGCTCTGTCACTGGAAATTCCTTTAAAACGCTTTCCAGAATATGGAAAATGTCTTCTTTTTTCAACTGCTCGCAGCTGACAGGAAGGACTGTTACCTCATACTCTTCTGACAGTTGTCCTGCCAGCTTTAAAGTCTCTTCTGAATAGGGCTTCGTAGAATTTAAAAGAAGGATAAATGGCTTTCCCAGCTTTTTAAGCTCATCTACCGTCTGTTTTTCCGCATCTATGTAAGCAGACCGCTTTAACTCCCCAATAGAACCATCTGTAGTCACTACGATCCCGATAGTAGAATGATCCCCGATCACCTTTCTGGTGCCAATCTGGGCCGCCTGGGTAAAGGGGATCTCTTTTTCAGACCAGGGTGTCTTTACCATTCGTTCTTCCCCGTTTTCCACATGTCCGGCTGCTCCATCTACCATGTATCCCACACAGTCAATAAGGCGCACCTTCGCCTGGATCCCGTCTCCCAAAGTGATCTGCACTGCCTCTTTTGGAATAAATTTGGGTTCTGTGGTCATCACCGTCTTTCCCCCTGCGCTCTGGGGAAGTTCATCGGTACTTACCGCCTTTAAGCTTTCATCTTCCATAGCCGGAAGCACCGCCAGCTCCATAAAACGCTTGATGAAAGTAGACTTTCCCGTACGCACCGGCCCTACCACGCCAATGTAGATTTCTCCCTTTGTTCTGGCCTGAATATCCTTGTATACATTAAAATTGTCCATAAAAATACCCCCTTACATATTTTTGTCATTTTCTACAACATATGCCAGGGGGTATTCTTTTTATTCATTTTCTGTTCAGACGCTGTCTGAAATTATTCGCTTAAGTAAGCTTTCTTTACACGGTCATTGTTCATCAGCTCTTTTGCGTCGCCGGAAAGAGCAATGGTTCCTGTTTCCAGAACATATGCCTTATTGGCAATAGAAAGGGCTTTCTTTGCATTCTGCTCTACTAAAAGAACGGTTGTGCCGTCTTTATTGATCTGCTGAATAATATCAAAGATCTCATTTACATAAATAGGTGAAAGTCCCATGGACGGCTCATCAAGTACCATTACCTTTGGGTGGCTCATGAGAGCACGGCCCATGGCAAGCATCTGCTGCTCGCCGCCGGATAAGGTTCCTGCTAACTGGTTCTTTCTCTCTTCCAGACGTGGGAAGCGTTTGTAGATCATCTTTAATGTTTCTTCGATCTCATTTTTATCCCTGCGGGTGTAAGCGCCCATCATCAGGTTCTGTAAAACAGAAAGAGTTGCAAACACACGGCGTCCTTCTGGAACATGGGCGATTCCCATGCTTACCAGCTTATAGCCTGGAATATGTGTAATGTCTTTTCCCTCGTAAATGATCTTTCCTGCTTTTGCGCTTAACAGGCCTGTAATGGTATGCAGAGTGGTGGTCTTTCCTGCACCATTGGCACCGATCAGCGCTACAATGTCTCCCTGCTCTACATCAAAGGAGATTCCCTTTAAAGCCTGGATCACACCATAGTATACTTCCAGGTCTTTTACTTCAAGCATTGCCATCGTATCTCTCCTCCTTATTCACCCAGATATGCCTTGATTACTTCCGGATCATGCAGTACATCACTGGTAGCGCCTTCTCTTAAGACCTGTCCGAAGTTTAAAACAGTCAGCTTCTCGCAGATACCGCTAACCAGCTTCATATCATGCTCAATAAGAAGTACAGTCATGTCAAAATTGTCACGGACAAAACGAATGGTTTCCATCAGTTCTGCTGTCTCATTTGGGTTCATGCCGGCTGCCGGCTCATCTAACAGAAGAAGCTTTGGCTCAGTTGCCAGTGCTCTTGCGATCTCTAACTTTCTCTGCTTACCATAAGGTAAGTTGGAAGCCTTGAAATCACATTCCTTATCCAGGTCAAATACCTTTAACAGGTTCATGGCCTCTTCGTCCATCTCTTTTTCGATCTTATAATATCTTGGAAGGCGGAAAATACCTTCTACTGTAGAATATTTGTGGTGATTGTGAAGACCAGCTTTTACATTGTCAAGAACGGACATATCCTTAAACAGACGGATATTCTGGAAAGTTCTTGCAATACCGGCCTGATTGATCTCAATGGTACTCTTTCCTGTAATATTGGTATCGTCTAAAACAATACTTCCTGCATTTGGCTTATATACGCCAGTAAGAAGGTTGAAAATGGTGGTCTTTCCGGCACCGTTCGGTCCGATCAGGCCATACAGCTGTCCTTTTTCAATATTGATATGGAAATTGTCAACTGCTTTTAAGCCGCCAAAGGATATACTTAAATTCTTTACTTCCAGTAATGCCATATTATTCTGCCTCCTTTGCCGGTTTCTTATTTCCCTTAATTGCTGCAAACAGTCTCTCACGCATTACTACAAACTGTGGTGCAGAGTTAAACAGCATTGCTAAGATCAGCACGATCGCATACATCAGCATACGATAATTGCTAAGACCTCTTAACATCTCAGGAAGGAGATACAGGATAACGGTAGCGATCACAGAACCGCGGATGCTTCCAATACCGCCAAGAACTACATAAACCAGGATCATAATGGACATGTTATAACCAAAGTTCTTTGGCAGAGCGGTCAGTGTTGTCAGGTTGTGTGCGTAGAGAACACCAGCTACACCTGCAAGACCTGCAGAAATGCTGAAGGCCATTAATTTGTATTTTGTAATATTGATACCAATGGATTCTGCTGCAATACGGTTATCGCGAATAGCCATAATAGCACGGCCGGTACGGGAATTAACCAGGTTCATTACAATAAATAAAGTGATCAGTACCAGGATCACACCAATGGTAAAGGTTGCTGCCTGAGGTGTACCTGTAATACCCTGAGCGCCTTTGATCAGCACTTCACCATCAGCATCCATATTTAAGGACATAGAATCCTTTAAGGAGATATGGAATCCAGATCCATCTCTTCCCAGATATACAGCATTGATGATATTTTTAATGATCTCACCAAATGCCAGAGTTACGATTGCCAGGTAGTCACCTTTTAAGCGGAGTACCGGGATACCGATAAGAACACCAAAAGCAGCTGCTACTACTGCTCCGATGATCACTGCGATCACCAGGGAAAGAGTTGGATCCATAGCGCCCTTCATGCACTTGGAAAACAGCGCTCCGGAGAAAGCTCCCACACACATGAAGCCTGCATGTCCAAGGCTTAACTCACCCAGGATACCTACTGTCAGGTTTAAGGAAACCGCCATAATTACATAGATACAGAAAGGAACTAAAAGTCCCTTCATCAGGCTGGACATATTTCCTGTGCCTATTAAGATCTGTACAACGATATATGCCGCAACTACCATGGCATATGTGATCATATTATTGATAAATGTCTTCTGCTTTGCTTTACTTTTCATACCCGCACCTACACTTTCTCACTGATCTTCTTGCCAAGAATACCGGTGGGTTTTACTAACAGTACAATGATCAGTACTGAGAACACAATGGCATCTGAAAGCTGGGAAGAAATATACGCCTTGGAAAGGATCTCAATCACACCTAAAAGAACGCCTCCGATAAAAGCGCCTGGAATAGATCCAATACCGCCAAATACAGCTGCCACGAATGCCTTGATACCTGGCATGGAACCTGTATATGGTGTTAAGGATGGATAAGCGGAGCATAACAGCACACCTGCAATGGCTGCCAGCGCAGAACCAATAGCAAAGGTTAAAGCAATGGTTCCGTTTACATTGATACCCATTAAGGTTGCCGCACCCTTATCTTCTGAAACAGCTAACATAGCCTGTCCTGCTCTTGTACGGTTAATAAATGCCATCAGGCACACCATGATCACGATACAGGAAAGAATGGTTGCAATGGTCTCGCCGGTAATATTTAACTGGCCGCCTGCCAGCTTTAATGCCGGGATCTTTACAACAGAAGTAAAAGATTTTGTATCAGCGCCAAAAATCAGCAGTGCAACGTTCTGGAGCAGATAGCTGACACCGATGGCTGTGATCAGTACAGCAAGAGGTGATGCATTACGTAATGGCTTATATGCCACTCGTTCAATGACAACACCTAACAATGTGCATGCTGCTACTGCCAGCAGGACGCCTAACATAGGAGGAAGCCCCATGGAGCTGACTGTGACGAACACAACATAGCTTCCTATCATAATAATATCACCGTGAGCGAAATTCAGCATCTTCGCAATACCATAAACCATGGTATATCCCAGTGCGATGATCGCATATACACTGCCCAGGCTGACGCCATTGATCAAATAGTTGATAAAGCTCATACATACACCTCTTCATTAAATATTGAAAGTCTAAATCCCCCAAAAACAATATGTTCTCTCTTTATAAAACCAAGAGGGTTGTCTTAACGACAACCCTCCTTTGGGTTATTGATCAGGTTTTCTTAACTTTCTGAAATTGATTATTCCATTGCCTTATAAGCGCCGTCTACAACCTGAACAGCCTTAGGATCCTTCTCAGGCTCACCGTCTTCAGTCCAGCTCATGTTGGAACCGGTCAGACCGTCTACCTTGATCTGGGTCATAGCGCCCTTCATAGCATCGCAGATATCACTTACAGACATATCTGGAGTTACGTTTGCTTCTTCCATAGCAGCCTTGATGATGTAGATTGCATCGTAAGCATCTGCTGCGAACTGGATAGGAGTCTCACCGTAAGCATCTTCAAAGCTCTTTACAAAGTTTACTGTCAGATCATCAGTAGCATCTGCTGCGAATGGAGTTAACAGCATCAGTCCTTCTGCCAGTTTTACATCAAAGTTCTCAACCTGTAACAGACCGTCCATACCGTCGCATCCGAAGAACTGCGGAGCGAAGTCCATGGTGTTAGCCTGCTGAAGGATCAGAGAAGCCTCTGTGTAGTAGATTGGTAAGAATACCAGCTCTGCGCCGGACTCTTTTGCTTTCTGTAACTGAGTGGAGAAATCCTTGTTGCTGTCAGCAGTAAATGCTTCTGCATCAACAACTTCGATGCCCTGGTTTGGAGCTTCCTGAGCAAATTTCTCGTAGATACCGCTGGAGTATACATCGGAGCTGTCATAGATTACAGCAACCTTGCTTGCCAGCTTATGCTCGCCAATGTACTTAGCAGATGCAGTACCCTGAGCCGGGTCAGAATAGCAAACACGGAATACGTTTGGATTCTCAGCACACTCTACTGCAGAACCAGATGGAGTGATCTGGAACATATTGTCAGCTGCTGTCTTATCAGCAACTGCGATACATGGAGCAGAGGTAACAGTTCCCATAAGAACCTGCATGCCCCAGTCATTTAAAGCATTGTAAGCATTTACAGACTTCTCTGCATCATGCTCATCATCCTGGAACTGGAACTCAACTGGTACGCCATTGATACCGCCAGCTGCATTGATCTCTTTAACAGCGATCTCTGCACCGTGCTGTACAGCCAGACCGTAAACTGCTGCGCCACCGGTTACAGGACCGATGCCGCCGATCTTAAATACAGCACCGTCTGCTGCTGCAGCGCTTTCGCCTTCTGCTTTGCTTTCTTCTGCTTTGGTCTCGCCTTCTGCTTTACTTTCTTCAGCTGCTTTTGTCTCACCAGCTGCTGCTGTGGTAGATGCGTTACCTGAGCCGCCGCATGCGGTTAAAGATGCTGCCATAACTACTGCTAAACCAGCGCTTAAGAATCTTTTTTTCATAATAGTTTCCTCCTCACATGACTGTATCTGATATGTCTTTCATACAGATACATTTGTTCTTAAACTTTTTACATTATAAAAACTGACAATTGCCTTGTCAATACCTTTTTATAAAAAAATGTGAGAAGGGCCGATTGTTCCATAACCTGTGGTTATGATAGTTATTCCTTATCCCAGACAAGACCGGTATTTTCCATACGTTTATCCCGAAGCATCAGCTCTGCCAGAGCATCTTTTGCAGACTTGCCATCAAATAAAACTTCGTTTACCTGTTCTACAATAGGCATGGTCACATGGTATTTTTCTGCCAGCTTTAATGCTGCCTTTGCAGAATAAACACCTTCTACTACCATTTTTACTTCTTTCATAGCCTCATCCATGGTATAGCCTTTGCCGATGAGGATACCGGCCCTGCGGTTGCGGCTGTGCATGCTGGCACAGGTAACGATCAGGTCACCGATACCTGTAAGTCCTGAAAAGGTCTCCGGCTTTCCACCCATAACCGTTCCCAGGCGGGTGATCTCTGCAATGCCTCTGGTGATCAGGGCTGCCTTTGTATTATCTCCGCATCCTAAACCGTCTGCTATACCGGCTGCCAGAGCGATCACATTTTTTAAAGCTCCGCCCAGCTCAATACCTAACATATCCGGACTTGTATAGACACGGAATACAGAACTCATAAACAAACTCTGTACATAGTCTGCTGCCGCCTTACTGTGGGCACCTGCCACACAGGTAGTCGGAAGACCTCTGCTTACTTCTTCTGCATGGCTTGGTCCGGAAAGGACTGTTACCTCTGCCAGAGGAAGCTCTTCCTCGATCACTTCGGAAAGTGTTTTTAAGGTTGCCTCTTCAATTCCCTTTGCTACATTTGTAACGATCTGACCCTGTTTTAACCATGGCTTCATTTTCGCTGCTGTCTGTCTCACGTAGACAGATGGCACTGACAGGACTAACAGATCTTTATCCTTCATAGCTGCCTCTAGGTCACCGGTGATCTCAATTGCTTCCGGTATTGGCGTATCTCCTAAATTGGGATGCTTTCTGTTTACTGATAAACTTTCCACTTCTGCGGGAACTGCTGACCAGAGCTGCACTTTATGACCATTTCCGTTTAAAAGGATCGCCAGTGCTGTTCCCCATGTTCCTGATCCGATTACTCCAACTGCTGCCATAACCCCACCATCCTTTACCATTTTTTATGCTTTTTTTGCGCCGATCTTATTTTCATTTCCATGGATCAGACGGACAATATTTGCTCTGTGGCGCCAGAATGCCATAGCTGCGATCACAGCTGTCACCACACCATATTCTATAGAAGAAACAGCGCTTAAACTGTAGGCACCACATCTTCCCATGTAGATATTCCATGCCAGAAGGATCACGGAAACTACCAGAGAACCTAAAGAAACATAACGGGTCACGGCCACGATCAGTACAAATACTGCCAGGCATAAAACCGTAAGTCTCCAGTCTATAGAGAAAATGATACCGGCTGTTGCCGCAATTCCCTTTCCGCCTTTAAAGTGAAGGTAGAAGGGATAATTATGTCCTAAGATCACTCCCAGACCTATATAAAGCATATATACATAGGCATAATCCGGCTGACCTTTAAAAAGAAACCGCACTGCCATACAAGGGATCACTGTTTTTAAGAAATCTCCTGCAAAGACGGTAAGACCTGCTTTTTTTCCCATTACACGCAGCGCATTGGTACTGCCGGAATTTCCGCTTCCGTATTTGCGGATATCGATTCCATGTACCCTTCCATAAATATAGCCTGTCTGGAAGATACCAAACAGATACCCCACTGCCAAACATACAAGACGTTCCATTTTCATACCCCTTATGTAATTTTGTCACATTTTATTTTTGTGTTTTCACAGATTTTTACGCTTTTAGGCATAATCGCATGTCCGTGTGGTACGTACATTTGCTTTTGCAACTAAAACGCAATTCAGGGACTGCTGCGCCAGCCGTTCTTAAAAGCTGTGTGCAGCAGGCCCTGCTAATTTTTATTGTTTAATTAATAACTACTTATCTTTTTCCTTGCGCTCACGGATAAGGAATTTCAAAGAAGTTCCTCTGAAGCCAAATGCATTGCGGATCTGGTTCTCTAGATATCTGGTATAAGAGAAATGCATCAGTTCCTTGTCGTTTACAAATACTACGAATGTAGGCGGCTTTACTGCTACCTGGGTTACATAGTAGATTTTTAAACGCTTGCCCTTGTCAGACGGTGGCTGCTGCATGGCAACTGCCTCGGAAACGATCTCATTTAATACACCAGTTGCCACACGCATATTCTGGTTCTGGCGCACTGCATCTACCAGTTCAAACAGCTTTGGAAGTCTCTGTCCTGTTTCTGCTGAGATAAAGATATACTCTGCATATGGCATAAAGGAAAGAGTTTCTTTTAACTTATTGGTATACTGGTAAATGGTCTTGTCATTTTTCTCAATAGCATCCCACTTGTTTACAGCAACGATGATGCCTTTTCCACGCTCATGGGCAATACCTGCAATCTTTGCATCCTGCTCTGTAATGCCCTCTTTTGCGTCGATGACAATAATAACTACGTCAGCACGCTCTACTGCTGTTACAGTACGGATAATGCTGTAGCGCTCTAAGTCTTCTTTGATCTTATTCTTGCGGCGCAGTCCTGCTGTATCAATAAATACATAAGGAACACCGTTATGGATGATCTCTGTATCCACTGCGTCTCTGGTGGTTCCTGCAATATTGGAAACGATCACACGGTTCTCACCTAACAGCTTATTAATAAGAGAAGATTTACCTACATTGGGCTTTCCTACTACTGCGATCCTTGGGCGGTCATCTTCCTCTTCTTCCATCTGGGAAGCGTCAAAATGCTTTACCACCTCATCTAACAGATCACCGATACCAAGACGGGAAGCGCCGGATACAGGAATCGGATCACCAATGCCCAGATTATAGAACTCGTAAACGTCATTTCCGAATTTTGCAAGGCTGTCTACCTTATTAACTGCCAGAATCACCGGTTTACGGGACTTACGCAGCATATCTGCTACTTTAGAGTCAGCATCTACCAGGCCCTGGCGCACATCCACGATAAATACGATCACGTCTGCAGTAGCGATAGCGATCTCCGCCTGCTCTCTCATCTGAGAAAGGATAATATCACTGCTGTCAGGCTCAATACCGCCTGTATCGATCAGTGTAAAATTCATATTCAGCCAGGTACAGTCTGCATAGATCCTGTCTCTGGTAACACCAGGTGTATCTTTTACAATGGAAATGGTATCCCCTGCAATTACATTAAACAGGGTGGATTTTCCAACGTTTGGCCTTCCTACAATGGCCACGACTGGTTTACTCAATTGTTTTCCTCCTTACTATATTGATGTTCTCCCAGAAAACTCCGAGAGAACATCCCCTACATCTGTTTGCGTACGATCTTATATTCGTCATCTGACTGATAGTAAGGACAGGCCCTTACATCTCCTTTCAGGAAACGCACCATATCGTCCTCATCTAAGTCTACTTCGCAGACATAGTATTCATTTTCTTCATCATATACATAGTTTCCGCAGCATTCGCAGCTGCCGACGACCTTTTTATCTTTCACTTTCTGTTTCATCGTCCTCTATATACTCGTCCTCATCTTCCTATATCTCATCCAGTTCATAGCCTTCATAGCCATATTCTTCTCCTGGAAGTCCCTCTTCCTTTGGTTCTGGCTCCGGCTCTGCGGATGGATCAAGGATAGCATGGACAAAATCTTGCCCGTCTGATTTTACTATACGTATCTTAACTTGTAAAGCCTTTTCTACATCTTCTGCAGTTAAGTCATCTAAGAATACGGTTTCACCGCTGCGGAACATATTAATAGGAAGAAGGAGATATTCTCCCAGATCCTTGTCCTTTAACTGTGCGATCAGGTCTTTTGCCGTGATCAGACCGGAAACTGTAATACTCTCTCCAAAGAAATCATTGCGGATAGGATAAATGTTAATGGTTCTGTTGGGGAATTTTTCCCGGATCCAGCCGGCGTATTTTTCCATATAAGGATAAGGAAGACGGCCGGTTGCAATGGATACCAGCCCTGGTTCTTCATTTCCTTCTACTTTGTCTAAGGCATCGGCTACCTCTGTAGCCATAAGACGCAGCATTCCTACACCGTTTTCCAGCTGGATATAGCCGTCATAGCGTTCTTCTTCCGGTAATTCTCTTCCTGCCAGTGTATAAAACTCATCGCTGGCGTGGATAAAATGGATCCCATGCTCTGCATAGATTTTTTTCTGCCACCGCTCGATCATATCAATGGTGGCGCAGGCATCTTCTTTTGTAAAAGGCTTTAATGGATATAAGCCATCTCTGTATCTGGAAAGTCCTACAGGTACCACGGAAACGCTCTGCATAACAGGAGCATATTTGGAAAGATCGCTGATAGAACGCTCCAGCTCTGCTCCGTCATTGACTCCCTTACAGAGAACGATCTGACCATTCATGGGAGTTTCTGCCTCATATAAACGGTCAATAAGCTTTAATGCTCTTCCGGCAAACCGGTTATGGAGCATCATGCAGCGCAGTTCCGGATTGGTTGTCTGTACGGAAATGTTAATAGGTGCCAGTTTAAAGCGGATAATACGTTCTACGTCCTTTTCTTTTAAGTTGGTCAGTGTAACATAATTTCCCTGAAGGAAAGACAACCGGGTGTCATCGTCTTTGAAATAAAGGGTCTCTCTCATTCCCGGCGGCATCTGGTCAATAAAGCAGAAAATGCATTTGTTGCTGCAGGAACGGTAATCGCTCATAAGGCCGTTTTCAAAGGTCAGTCCCAGGTCTTCGTAGTCATTTTCTATATCCAGTTCCCATTCTTCCCCGTTGGCTTTCCGCACCACCATGGTCATGGACGGGCTGTTTACATAGTATTCATAGTCAAAAATATCTTCAACGGGATTCCCGTTGATGGTAAGGACTCTGTCTCCCGGCTCCAGCTCCAACTCTTCTCCGATGGATCCTGGATCTACTTTTGAGATGGGATGTCCTTCCAGTTTTTTATTCATATTCATATAACCTCTGTGTTGTTCGTTAATGGCTTGCTAGACTCACGAGCCCCGCGCTATCGCGCTCCACTGTCTGCTATCGCAGACGGCTCGTTCGTTAATGGCTTGAGAAAAACAAATGTCTGCTTTGCAGCCGCTTGTTTTTCTCTGCACTCATTACATCATAACAATTTTAAAGAAATTTGTAAACTAAATGCCGCAAAATAGTTTTTTACGCTATTTCGCGGCATGATGATTGCTAGTATATATACTCACGACCCCCGCGCTATCGCGCTCCACTGCCTGCTATCGCAGGCGGGTCACTCGTTATATTAGATCTCTCCATTGTGGCGTCTCTGTACCAGCTTCTGGATCTTGTCTGTTGGAGACAGAGATGCACTGATGGAACGGTCGTGGTTTAAGGAGTTGATAATAGCTGCTGTGTACTTGCTCATATCAGCTTCCAGATACCACTTGCGGTCGAAAAGTTCTTTTGGACGGTAATTTAAATTGGTGGTAATTACATAGTCCAGATAGCCCTTTTCATAATATTCATCAAACTTCTCAAGACCATTGGTAAACAGTCCAAAGGTGCAGCATACGATTGCCTTCGCTGCCTTTCTTTCCTTTAATTCCTTACAGGTGTCTAACATGCTCTCGCCGGAGGAGATCATATCATCGATAATAAGAACGGTCTTTCCTTCTACAGAAGAGCCCAGGAACTCATGTGCAACGATTGGGTTACGTCCGTTTACTACCTTGGAGTAATCACGGCGCTTATAGAACATACCCATATCAACACCCAAGTTGTTTGCCAGGTATACGGCACGATTCATAGCGCCTTCATCCGGGCTGATGATCATCATATGGTCACTGTCAACCTGAAGATCAGGCACATTGTTGAATAATGCCTTGATAAACTGATAAGTTGGCTGGATGCTGTCAAAACCACTGTTAGGAATAGCATTCTGTACACGTGGGTCATGAGCATCAAAAGTAATAATATTCTCAACACCGAGAGAATGAAGTTCCTGCAGCGCTACGGCACAATCCAGAGATTCACGGGATGTACGTTTGTGCTGACGGCTCTCATAAAGGAATGGCATAATAACATTGATACGACGGGCCTTACCTGCTGCTGCTGTAATGATACGTTTTAAATCGGAATAATGATCATCCGGTGACATTCTGTTCTTGTATCCGCAGAGAGAATATTCGATTGAATAGTTTGTAACGTCTACAAGAAGATATAAGTCCTTGCCTCGGATGGAATCAAGGATAGTACCCTTTGCTTCGCCGGAACCGAAACGGGAGCACTTTGTATCTACAATATAGGAATCCTTAATCTTGTCATCCTGGTGAAGTACATCTTCACGTTCTTTTCTCCAGTCAACGATATACTCATTGACCTTTTTGCCAAGTTCACTGCAGCTCTGAAGCGGGATAATACCTAAATCGCCTACTGGAATTGAGTTCTTAAACTCTTCAATGTTCTGAGCCATAATATACCTCCATCATGTGTTAACCTAAAATAACAAAATTCGACATTGTTGTCCACTTTATTTATAACGTATCCGTCATAGGATGTCAAGGCATCTTAGTCGGAAATTGCCTTTTTAATACGGATATCGTCACCAAGAATCAGCATAATTTCATAATTGCTGACCAGCCTGGAAAATATTCTTTCACTATATTCATTCTGCAATTCATCCAGGGACAAATTTGTTGAAATAATGGTGGATTTCCTTGCAAGAAGCCTTTCGTTGATGCACAGGAAAAGCTGCGAAGTAACGAAGGAATTGTTCAGTTCTGTGCCTAAGTCATCGATGATGAGCAGGTCGCAGTCCAGGATATAATGAAACATATTCTCATCAGTGTCATCCATATCATCATCACCGAAAGTGTTGTTCTGAAGAATGTCCACCAGGTGAAAGGCGGTCAGATAAATCACTGTGTGGGATGTGTTGAGCAGTTCTCTGGCAATACAGTTGGTCAGAAAGGTCTTGCCGACGCCGGTATCACCGTAAAAGAGAAGATTCCGTGACTGCTCGTCAAAATGATCAATAAAATCATGGCAGGCGGTAAGAACAGCCTGCATATTTTCTCTTGGGCTGATACCGAGATTTTTGTTCTTGACAGCGGAGTAGTAGCCGAGATCAAAAGTATCAAAGTTCTCTTTCGCAAGTACATCATGGATGTTGGACTGGCGATAGAGTAGGTCTACCATGGCCTGTTTGAAACAATGGCACTTCTCGTCACCGATAAAGCCGGTATCGCGACAGTCAGGGCAGGTATAGGTCAGTTCCAGATAATCGGCAGGATAACCGGCCTGAGTCAGAAGCAATGCCTTCCGTTCCTGGAGTTCCTGAAGATGCTGCTGCATATCCTGCAGAACATCGCTCTGGCCGAGAACTGCGGCACGGGCCCTGTCGGCACAAAAGGAAGCAATTTCTTCTTCCAGCTGTCTGTAGGCAGGAAGCCTGTCACAGACTTCCTGATAGCGCAGATTCTGAAGATGCTGATTCTGAAGCTGCCGGAGATCATATTGACGCATAATTGCCTGATATTGAGAGTTCTTTAAATTCATAATATAAGTCTCCTGTTATAAGTCGCTTTCAGGCGTATGATATGAATAGAGGAAAACTGCCTGAAAGGTTTTTAGGAAGTTACTTGTCTGCGGAACCGTTCTGAACCTTCGCGGCCAGTTTCTTCTCAAGGGCAGCGTAGTCATAACTGCGCTGGTTGAAATTGTGAAACTTGTTGGAAGAAGGCCGGGATGGTCTGGATGCCGGACGCTGAACGGGTGCGGCGGCTTTCTGGGCACTTCGGGCCTTGTCTGCAGCGAGGACTTCTGTCATGGTGTAAGCGCCCAGTGACTGCCAGTTGCTGAGAATCTTGTCTGTGTATTCAAAACTTGGTGTGTGGACAGCCATCATTGTTCTTCGGCAGGCTTCAAGAATCAGATCCAGACTGAAGCCATAAGTGCGGGTCCACTTGTTAATATATTCTGCTTCACCGGCAGCCGGCATACGTCCGCCGAGACCAAAAGCTTTCAGAACTGCAAAGCAGGCCTTCTGATGGGATTCGCTCTGGGTGCGGGCTTCATCTGCCGTGGTGATATGAAGATTCGCCCAGGAGAGGGCTACCTTCTCTATGTAGCGCATATGGGTGTGTCCGTTGGAAACACAGTATTCAAAGAGATATTCGATGAGATCTCTTGAAAATCCAAGATCATCATAAAAATAATAAATCGTATTCAGATCTGTCGCACTGAGGGGGCGTCCAAGATACTGCTGAATGATAAAAATCAGCTGTGCACCGTCATCGCTTTCGGAAAAACGATGAAGTTCCTGGGCAGAACGGGGCTGCGGGGCTGCAGCAGTTTCGGTGTTGCTGCCGGATGTCTGGTTACGGCCGGCGGCTGTCCCAGAGGAGGCAGCAGAAGATGCTGACTGCACGGTCTGTGGATAATTCTGTGTTGAATAAGTCTCCGGGGAAGAGGACTTCACAGCAGTGTTCCCTGTCAGGGAATCAACAGGATTTATACAAATCCCGGCAATACTGCCATCACGGTCAAAGGTCAGTCTGAGCAGGCCTTCCGCTTCCCAGTACTTCAGGGCACGGGTGATATCATTCTCCGTCATAAAAAATGTATCGGCCATGCCGCTTAAGGAGAGTGCATGATCCGGATGAGAGAGCCATCGGAGAAGATAGAGATAGATCTTCAGAAATTCACCGTTGGCCCGGGGAAGATAGTGATCAAAAAAGGTATTCGGGATGACGGTCACGTCATCGGAATAACCGGATGATAAGGTAATTGGTTTCGGCATAAAGCCACCTCCGGGGGATAAATATATCAATATGTCTGCAAAGCAGACTTAAGTTCTGTGTCAGGACCCGTAAGCGGGTCGTGCGTTAAAAACAAAACAGTTAATCCTGCTATTGGGTACCAATAGTATAACATAAAGTGAAAAATTTGAGAATAGAGAGGACTTTGTGAACAAATGTGGATATTTTGGTGGAGAAAATTGTGGATAATGTGGATAACTGGTGGACAGTATCGGTGAATTAAATTTTGAAAATGTCGAAAAAGCCCGTAAAATGCGGGGTTTCGGCGAAAAAAGGAAGATGGTTGCGGAACAATTATGTAAACAAAAATATCCACCGTATTTATCCCAAATTTTTGTTGATAAATCGGTGGATATTGTGGATAACTTTACTTAATCAGCGCTTCCCCTACTAAAACAACGTCTCCGGCTCCCATAGTTATCAACAGGTCGCCGTTGATACATTTTTCACGTAAAAATTTTTCAATCTCTTCGAATGATGGGAAGTAGTAGGCTTCCTTGCCTTTCTCGAGAAGAAGTTTCTGGATATCCTTTGAATGGATGTCACCCGGGTCTGTCTCGCGGGCAGCATAGATATCAGCCAGAACAATCTTGTCAGCCAGTGAAAGGGCATCCGCAAATTCATGGAAGAATGCCTTTGTACGTGTATAGGTATGCGGCTGGAAGACGCACCAGATCTGACGGTGCGGGTACTTCTGGGCAGCAGTCAGTGTTGCGGCAATTTCTGTTGGATGATGGGCATAGTCATCAATGACAGTAACACCGTTGAAACGGCCTTTAAACTCAAAACGGCGGTCGGTACCTTCGAAGGCCATGAGGCCCTTCTTGATGATATCCATAGGAATATGTAATTCTCTTGCAGCAGCGATGGCAGCCAGGGCATTGGATACATTGTGGATACCCGCTACATTCAGCTGGATATGATTGATCTTCTCGCCGTAAGCAATCAGATCAAAGCTGCCTTTGGCAAGATCATCAAAGGTAATGTTGTCTGCTGTATAGTTGCATTCAGGCTTCAGACCATAAGTGATGATATGGCATGGCAGCCCTTCAGTGATTTCGGAGACATTGTTGATTTCACCGTTGATGATGAGAATACCCTTTTCATCCAGTTTCTCGGCAAATTTTCTGAAGGAATGACGGATATCGTTGATATCCTTGAAGAAATCCAGGTGATCTTCTTCTATATTAAGAATGATTTCAAGACTTGGATTGAACTTCAGGAAACTGTTGGTATATTCACAGGCCTCTGTAATGAAATTGTCGGAATGTCCCACACGGATATTGCCGTGGATGGCTTTCAGAATACCGCCGACGCTGATGGTCGGGTCTGTGTCAGCTGCAAGAAGAATATGGGACAGCATGGAAGTGGTTGTGGTCTTGCCATGGGTACCGGATACGGCGATGGCATTGGCATAATTGGTCATGATCTGGCCCAGCAGTTCTGCACGG
Source organism: Enterocloster sp. (assembly GCA_050872205.1). Classification (GTDB taxonomy): domain Bacteria; phylum Bacillota; class Clostridia; order Lachnospirales; family Lachnospiraceae; genus Enterocloster. Next base: position 663 of record JBNMGK010000019.1, on the reverse strand, counting down.
TCCATCATCGGAATGCCGGCAGCTTTGGCTGCAGCAAATTCAGGGTTATCCGGGTGGATAGCTGCTGTGTAAACAACAACATCGATATCAGATGTGATATTCTCTGCACGCTGGCCATAGGCAATCTGAATGCCAAGAGACTCCAGATGGTCTGTGATGGCAGATTCATGGGCGTCAGAACCGACAACAGTAAAGCCCTTGGCGTGCAGAATCTCTGCAAGACCGCTCATGCTGATGCCGCCAATACCCATGAAATGAATTTTAACTGGTTTATTGAAATTGATTTGATACATCAGAATCCTTCCTATCTTTGTAATATTTGATGGTGTCTGCCGGAAATGTGAAAGCAGTCTGTGCCAATCATCATACCGGACGATTACCTATTGCTATTATAACCGCATTTAATGAAAAATCAAATGAAAATTATGAAAATGTAAATTATGTATTGTATACAAAAAATCTGTGTAAAAATTGTTGAAAATTGTCAGAAAAAAGTGGACTAAAACCTACCAATACTATAAGGATTGCATACATTTTGTTTTTTTGTCGTAAAAAAATTGGTAAATACTGTTCACTTTTTATATAAATAGTGGTATAATGAGCTCACAAATAACAAAAGAGGTGATAGCGTGATTAAGAAAGACATGATAGCCATGCTTCTTG
>JBNMGK010000208.1:0-5147 GCA_050872205.1 Enterocloster sp. | reverse complement strand
GGACCGTATTCTTACCGGACGGCTGGCTGCCTATCCTGCAATGGCCGCCCTGCTGGCTCTGATCTTCTGGATCACCCTTATAGGCGCAAATGACCTGTCCTCCCTTTTATCACAGCTGCTTTTTGCCTTTCAGCCTGCACTGGAAAAAGCCCTTTTATTTCTGCGCTTTCCAGTTCCTGTGAAGGATGCCTGCGTATACGGGATCTACCAGGTCTTAGCCTGGGTCATTTCCGTTATGCTGCCTCCTATGGCGATCTTTTTTCCATTATTTACCTTACTGGAGGACTCCGGCTATCTGCCCCGCATTGCCTACAATTTAGACCGGCCCTTCCAGTGCTGCAATGCCTGCGGAAAGCAGGCCCTGACTATGGCTATGGGCTTTGGCTGCAATGCAGCAGGGATCACAGGCTGCCGCATTATCGACTCTCCCAGGGAACGGCTGATCGCCATGCTTACCAACAATTTCGTCCCCTGTAACGGACGTCTGCCTCTTTTTATTACCATGATCCTGCTGTTTTTATCAGGAAGCACCCATGGGCTGCTCTCATCTATAACCAGCGCTTTGCTCCTGACCCTTTTTATCCTTTTAGGGATCGCCATAACCTTTTTAACCTCCTATCTGCTGTCCTGCACTGTTTTAAAAGGCGTTTCCTCTTCTTTTACGTTAGAGCTGCCTCCTTACAGAAGGCCACAGATCGGCAAGGTGATCCTTCGCTCCATTACGGACCGCACCTTATTTGTTCTTGGAAGGGCCGCTGCTGTAGCCGCGCCTGCAGGACTGCTCATCTGGATCCTGGCAAATACCAGAGTCGGGAATATAAGCCTTCTGGTCCGGTTCAGTGAGCTTTTAGATCCCTTCGGACAGCTTTTAGGAATGGACGGGGTGATCTTAACTGCCTTTATCCTTGGGCTGCCTGCCAATGAGATCGTTCTTCCTATTATCCTTATGGCCTATACATCCCAGGGAACCATAGGCAGCTTCGATCATATGCTGCAGCTAAAGGAGCTTCTCATACTTCACGGCTGGAGCTGGCGCACAGCTGTCTGCGTCCTTTTATTTTCCCTGATGCACTGGCCCTGTTCCACCACTCTCATCACCATGTACAAAGAAACAAAAAGCTGTTTCTGGACCCTGCTTTCCGCCCTGCTGCCTGCAGCCTGCGGCATACTATGCTGTATCCTTTTTACTGCCTTTACCCGCTTAGTTTTAAGATTTCCTTAAACCTGTATTTACCTGCCTTGACATCCATTATCTCTTCTTTTATAATACAAAATCTGAAAAATTCTGAAATCACACTATAAAAACGCATATACGAAAAGAGGGATACTTTATGTCTTTGAGAAAAAATTCCCGTTCTTCTTACCAGGGACCCAGGGGAAGACGGGGGCAGACACCAGAAAAGGTCACATTTTCCAACCACAGCTCCAGAAACCTTCGTTTTGACCATGACGGTCCAAAAAACAGGCCTGTAAGAGGAATGTGGGTGCCAATCGCCATTGCAGGTGTCGTTGTGGCACTCCTTGGTGTTTCTGCCGTCCTTTCCTTTTCCCGCTCTTCTTCAAAAACGGAAAGCTCTGCAGAAGCCATCGCAAACGAAACCAGTGAAACACCTGCTGCCTCACTGACCGTCAACGGCATTTCCTTAAAAGGCTTAAGCACAGAAGCTGCCATTTCCCAGATCAGCGACTCCCTTTCCTGGAAAATAACAGCTGTGTATGGGGATGATGAAAAAGAGCTTCCTAATCTTTTAACATCTGCCATCAGCACCTGGCTTACTGAAAAAGAACAGGAAAATACCTCTGGTGAGCTGACCTTAACAGCAGCCGATCTGCCTTTAGAGCCTTTAAAAGAAGCGGTTACAGAAGAAGCCAAAGCTTTAGCTGACCACTGGGATGTTCCTGCAAAAATAAGCACTCTGGACCGTTTCGATACCCAGAAAGGCCAGTTTGTATTCCGTGAAGGCTGTGCCGGAGTGCGTATTGACCAGAATCAGCTGACCGCTGACCTTTTATCTGCCATTTCCAATGACCAGCTGGATGCCTCACTGGAAGTCCAGTCTTACAAAGAAGCGCCTGCTATTTCCTGCGATGATATAAAAGCAAGCTATAAGACCATTGCTACTTTTACAACAGAAACCACAGATAATAACAAGCGCAACACCAATGTGCGTCTTGCTGCAGAAGCTTTAAACGGAACCATTGTACAGCCTGGCGAAGAATTTTCCTTTAATTCTGTTGTAGGCCAGAGAACCGCTGAAAAGGGCTACCAGGAAGCTGCCGCCTATAACAGCGGTGCTGTTGTCCAGGAGATCGGCGGCGGAGTATGTCAGATCTCCAGTACACTGTATCGGGTAGTCTTCCAGTCCGGCATGGAAGTCACTTTTCGCCGCTCCCATACCTTTGAGCCTAATTACGTCACACCGGGACAGGACGCTGCCATCAGCTGGGAACAGCCGGATTTCCGTTTTGTAAATACATCAGATAATCCTATCGGCATCCGTGCTTCTTATGAAAACCGCAAAGCAACGGTATCTCTTTTTGGCATCCCCGTCCTGGAAGACGGTGTAACCTGGGATCTTGCCTCTGAAAAAGTAGAAGAGATTGATCCTCCGGAGCCAGAATATGTAGAAGACCCCACTCTGGCTCCTGGAACAGAAAAGACAGTAAAAGCGGCCACCAATGGCAGCCGCTGGGATACTTATAAAGTTGTATACAAGAACGGAGAGGAAGTAGAACGTACATTGGACCACTCCAAGACTTATCTTGGACACAGTGCTGTGATCCACAGAAATTCCTCTGGCACAGGCACCACCACAAAACCGGCCCAGGAAAGCACTTCTGCAGGAAACAGTAATTCTGGAAATTCCGTTGGAAATACAACAGAAACATCCGCTGCTTCCAAGCAGGAGAACACAGCAAAAGAAAGCAAGCCAGCCAAAGCGCCAACAGAGGCTGCATCCAGCGAAACCACACAGCAGGCAACAGCTCCGGCCGAAACTTCCCCTGCTCCAGAACAGCCAGCTCCTACAGAGCAGGCTCCCGCTGTAGACGGAATGCCGGAAGGCTATACACCGGAGACCATTGCTCCCTTAAACCAATAATTTCCCTAATGTCTCACGCAGCTTATCTATTTCTATTGGCTTAGAAAGGTGGGCATTCATGCCGCTGGCAAGAGATCTGCGGATATCTTCATCAAAGGCATTGGCACTGATGGCGATGATCGGGATCTTACTGCTGTCCGGATGATCCATAGTACGGATCCTGTGGGCTGCTTCCAGGCCGCCCATTACCGGCATCATAATATCCATGATAATAAAATCATAATATCCCTCTTTTGAAGCGCCAAACTTATCCACCGCTTCTTTTCCGTCATAAGCGTTATCCACCTTCATTCCCATATCCTCCAGTATATACTGGAGGATTTCCATATTCAGCGGATTATCCTCTGCCACCAGCACACGTACACCGGAAAAATCTCTCTCTTCCCTGGAAACTTCTTTCTCTTTTTCATGTCCTTTTACAGGACGAAGCTGAAGCCGGAAACTGAAGGTACTGCCTTCCCCGATCTGACTGTCTAAGGAAATGGTTCCGCCCATCATATGTACCAGACGGTTACTGATGGCAAGACCCAGTCCTGTTCCATGCTGTCCTACTACCGAACGGTCCACCTGTTCAAAGCTGCGGAAAATGCGCTGTCTGTCCTCTTCACTGACACCAATTCCATGGTCTTTTACTGCAAAATACAGCTCTGACATGCCACCCTTTAATTCTGTTTCCCTTACGATCAGGGAAATATCTGTGTCATTGCCAGAATATTTCATGGCATTGCTTAAAAGATTTACCAGTACCTGGCTGATACGCAAACTGTCTCCATAGAACCAGTTATGGTGTAAACGGACCTCTGCATGATAATGCTGGGATTTTTCCTCAAATTTAGCCTCCAACAGAGGATGCAGTTCTTCTATCATCTTATCTAACTGGAAATCGTCCTTTACCAGCTTCATTTTGCCGCTTTCGATCTTGGACATATCCAAAACATCATTTAAAATACCTAACAGGTAATTGGAAGAACTCTTTACCTTCTTTAAGCAGTCTAACCGCACATCTTCTGTCTGCCCGTCTTTTAACGCGATCTCCGTCATACCGATAATACCGTTCATAGGCGTACGGATCTCATGGGACATATGGGCCAGGAAATCTGATTTTGCCTGAGCTGACTGGTCATGTCGGTCTCTGTTGATGCGGTTCTGGATGATAATGCCAATCTCCCAGAAAAGTTTTCTCTCTTCTTCTCTTTCCAGGATTTCTTCATCCACACCCATGAAAAAGATGGTTCCAGAATACTGTCCATTATCCGACATCAGTACTGCAATTCCCTCTTGTCTAAGATCACTTTCCTTAAACATAGGAAGTACTGCAAGAACCTCTCCTGCAGTCTGCACTGCATGGACCTGCGCATCCTGGTTCAGCTTTTCATACACTTCCTCCTGGCAGTGTACAACACCCTTTTTTCCCATTAAACCATTCAGATGCTTCCAGTGATAATCCAGCTCACTGGAAAGGAAATCATAATGGAAACTGGTAATAAACATATTTTCCATGCCATACCGGTCTTTTAAACGGCTGGCGATCAGATCCAGTCCCGCCTCTGCCTGACTGCAGCGGTCCAGGATATTCAGTACCAGGGAAGCAAGACCGATCTGCTCAATATAACCCATAGAAACGATCTTTCCAAATTTTTTAGGCTGGGCAGAAGGATCCCTCACCTCTGTCCAGGAAAGAATCTCCGCTTCCTGACGTTCAGCCTCAGAACTGGCAGTGCGTACCCGGTGGAACAGTTCCCTTGTCTCATCTTCTTCTGTTCCACAAACCGTTCCTGCGCGAAATTCCAGTTTTAAGGTACTATGGTGTATTAATGCGCCAAACATTTCCTGCAATTCACAGAGCATCTGTCTGCAGGAACTTTCCGTCTCTCCCGGTATCCATGCTAACAGTTCATCAGAACCAGCCCGGATCATCACAGGTGGTTTTACTGCTGAATGATAGCAGACCTGTAAAAACATTTTTGAAAATTCTTCCAGTATTACATCTCCAAACGTAAGACCAAAGTCACGGCTTATAGTGGTAAAACGACAGATATCCACAAG
>JBNMGK010000403.1:0-2404 GCA_050872205.1 Enterocloster sp. | reverse complement strand
GGTAAGATCTTCCTTTGTAAGAAATGGCATTAAATTTGCTCTTTTTGCAAAACCGAAAAGAGATGGTGAAGAACAGTACTTTGACATATTGGGGCCTTATTCCAATGGCTATAAACCGGGAGAAATAGAGAAAGATTTTTATATGAGGGTTTTGAATGAAGGGGATAAGAAGAATTTTTTGACGTTACTGGAGAATCCTATCTTAACATTATATATTACAGGCGGTGCTACCAGAGCTATGATGGATGATAAATCTATCTACCAGGTTAAACATTTGATCCCTGCAGGCGGACAGGTGGAAATAGAGTCCGATTACCGGGTAATCCCTTTAGGAAAAAGCCTGGATATAGATGAGTTTATGGCAGAATTGCAGAAAGAGATGTAAAGTAAACAAAGGCTGAAGTCTGTGGCTGCGCTGCAGAAAGACATGAAGAAAAGAAAACCTGCCTTTGGAAGAAGTCGATCTTCTGAAGGCAGGTTTTTAGGTTTCAAAAAATTTTTCTGTTTTGAGAGGATAAGAGGTTTATGCTAACTTCCAGATATCCCTGTCATACTCTGCAATGGTTCTGTCAGAGGAGAAATATCCGGCCTGGCTGATGTTGACGAGCATTTTCTTGGCCCAGGTGGTGCGGTCTTCGTAGTCGGCGAAGGCCTTTTCTTTTGCTTCGCAGTAGGCTTTGAAGTCTGGGAAGGTCATGAACCAGTCTTTGTTTAACAGCTCGTTGTACAGACGTTCCAGGTTTTCTTTGTCGCCTACGGCCAGCATTTTCTTGCTGATGATGAAATCAACGGCTTCTTTAATAGCCGGGTCTGCATCGTAGTAGTCTTTGGAGCAGTAGTTGGCTTTTTTGTAGCGTTCGATAACAGTCTCGCTGGAGTCGCCGAAGATGTAGATATTGTCATCGCCTACCAGTTCGTGGATCTCTACGTTGGCACCGTCATCAGTTCCCAGTGTTACAGCACCATTTAACATGAATTTCATGTTGCCGGTTCCGCTGGCTTCTTTGGAAGCAAGGGAGATCTGCTCGGAAATGTCGCAGGCCGGGATCAGCTTTTCTGCCAGAGTGACATTATAGTTGTTTACCATAACTACATTTAAGTATGGTTTTACCTCCGGGTCCTTGTCAATGATCTGCTGCAGGCAGAGGATCATATGGATAATGTCCTTGGCAATGATGTAGGCAGGTGCCGCCTTTGCGCCGAAGATAGCAGTGATCGGTGTGGTTGGTTTTTTGCCTTTTTTGATCTCTAAATATTTGTGGATGAGATACAGGGCGTTCATCTGCTGTCTCTTGTATTCGTGGAGACGCTTGATCTGGATATCGAAAATGGAGTCCGGGTTAATGGTAATGCCCTGGGTCTCTTCCAGATACTTAGCCAGTTCAGCCTTTTTCTGTGCCTTAATGTCTAACAGGCGGTAAAGCTGCTTTAAGTTCTTGGTGATAACAGGTGTATCTAATTTCTTTAATTCTTCTGCGTCTTTCTTAAATCCGTCTCCAATAAATTCTGTGATGAAATCAGTCAGTTCCGGATTGCTGTGCAGCAGCCAGCGGCGGAAGGTAATGCCGTTGGTCTTGTTATTGAACTTCTCAGGATAAAGCTTGTAGAAGTTGTTTAATTCCGTCTCTTTTAAAATGTCGGTGTGAAGGGAAGCAACGCCATTTACGCTGAAACCATAGTGGATATCAATGTGAGCCATGTGTACCAGGTCATTTTTATCAATGATGTATACAGACGGATCATCGAATTTACGGCGTACTTTATCATCCAGGACCTCCATAATAGGAAGGAGCTGTGGAACGGCTTCTTTGAAGAATTCTACCGGCCATTTTTCCAGTGCTTCTGCCAGAATGGTGTGGTTGGTGTATGCGCAGCAGTGGCTTACTACCTCAATGGCATCGTCCATTTCCATGTTGTGCTCTGTGGTCAGCAGGCGGATCAGCTCCGGGATGACCATAGTTGGATGGGTGTCATTGATCTGGATCACGGCATAGTCTGCCAGGTCGTAAAGAGTGGAACCTTTGGCAATGGCTTCGTCTAAGATCAGTCTTGCAGCATTGCTTACCATGAAATACTGCTGGTAGATACGAAGGATGCGGCCTTCTTTGTCGCTGTCATCTGGATAGAGGAAGAGAGTCAGGTTCTTTGCAATATCCGTTTTATCAAAGGAAATTCCGTCCTCTACAATGCTTTCGTCTACAGTTTCCACATCAAACAGGTGCAGCTTGTTAGTGCGGTTGTTGTAGCCGGTGACTTCGATGTCATACATACGGGATGTAAGGGTGAAGTTTTTGTATGGAACCTGATAGGTCACATCTGTTTTGGTCAGCCAGGAAGTATTCTCGATCCATGGATTTGGCTCTTCTGCCTGTTTGTTGTCTTTAAACAGCTGTTTGAAAAGGCC
>JBNMGK010000067.1:0-10365 GCA_050872205.1 Enterocloster sp. | reverse complement strand
GTTATGGAGGCAGCTCTGCGTACTGCTTACTATGCCATCATGGGTAAAAACTGCGCTCCTGATGCCTTTAAGAATGTACGTGCTTCCTCTCTGGAAACCGGCATTACAGAAGCTGAATTTGAATTAAATGGACAGCTCCTGCGTATTGCTGCTGTCAGCGGTCTTGGAAATACCAGAAATCTGTTAAAAGCCATTGAACGTGGTGAAAAGCATTATGAATTTGTAGAAGTCATGGCATGCCCGGGCGGCTGCGTAGGCGGAGGCGGACAGCCTCAGCATGACGGCGTGGAAATGGCCTTTGAACGTGGAAAGAACCTGTATTTCCTGGATGAAAACGCTGATATCCGCCGTTCCCATGAAAATCCGGATGTAAAGGCTCTTTATGACAACTACTTTGAGCAGCCATTAAGCCACAAATCCCATATGCTGCTGCATACTGACCACAATAAGTGGCAGATGCCACCAAGTCCTCAGAGAAACCGCAATGGATATGTTATTAATCCTAATGCAAAATTGCAGGGATAAGATGTGAGATCTGATCCCCTTTTTGGGAATCTGTGAAGATCATAGAAATTAAAAAACCTTCCGATATTGGAATTTTTTCCGTATCGGAAGGTTTTTGTATATTCGCGGCGTTATCTTCTTACACGGCATTCACCGCTTGGAATTTTTTCGTTACATGATAAATCCTGCAATCACATACAGTACAAAGCTGATCACTGCAATACTGCATACATAAGGGAACTGGGTCTTTATGTGGTCTATGATGTCGCAGCCCGTAGTGGAACAGGTCATAATGGTGGTATCGGAAATAGGTGATGCATGGTCACCGAAGATACTTCCGCCAAACATAGCTCCTGCTACTAACGGAATGCTGTTACCCATGGAATATGCCATAGGAAGTGCGATAACTGCCATAATAGCCATGGTTCCCATAGAAGTTCCTGTTGCGAAGGAAATAAGAACTGCGATCAGGAAAGTCAGGGCCGGAAGAAGCGCCGGGCTTAAGAACTGCTGGAAAATACTGGAAAGATAAGTACCTGTATCCAGAGACTTAACTACATTACCCATGGTAAATCCAAACAGAAGAACAAAGGTAATAGGAAGCATACCGCTCATACCCTTGAAGATCTCGTCAATTACCTGGCTGACAGTAAATACCTTTTCTGCTACGCAAAGAACGGCTGCAACTAATAAAGCTACAATAACAGCCCAGATCAGAGCCTTCATACCAGAACCGTTCATCAGGTTTCCATTACCTGTGATGATCAGTGCTGCAAACATAACTGCGATCAGGGTTCCTACTGGAAGAAGCAGGTTGATAGCTCTTGGAGTGAAACCGGATACTGCTGTGGAAGTATCGGAATTCTCTTTTTTGTGAACAGGATCATCCAGTTCGCCGGTAGCTGCTGCTCTGGCTTCTGCCTTAGCCATTGGTCCGAAGTCTTTCTGTGTTAATGCCAGTACCAGAACCAGAACAATAGCCAGAATACAGTAGAAATTCATAAACAGGGACTGGAACAGAACGGATACAGACTGATCTTCCGGTACACCACCAGTTACCAGATAACCTGCCATAGCTGCCAGCCAGCCACTGAATGGGAATAATACACACCATGGTGTGGAAGTGGTATGTACAATAAAGGCTGCTTTCTCATGAGGTACTTTTAAAGCATCATTTACAGGTCTTGCAACAGAACCTGTTACCATACAGCTTAAGGTACCGGAGGTAAATACCACCAGACCTAACAGCCAGGTGAAAAGGTTAGCTCCTCTTTTAGACTTAATGAGCCCCTGTTTCTTTACAACTACATTTACGAAGCCCTCAATACCGCCGGACTTCTCTGCCAGATGGATCACTGCTGCTGTGATCAGTACAGAGCCAATGATCAGGGTGTTGCTTTCTGTCATGGTATCCAGAATGCTGTAGATTCCAGCATTTAAACCTGTAAATACTGCAAAATGATTCAGTACCAGGTTTCCTGTAAGGATACCGATTAAAAGTGAGATAAATACGTTTTTCGTTGTCAGTGCCAGCGCAATGGTAAGGACTGGCGGCACAAGTGACCATACACCAAATTCCATACTGTTTTCCCCTTTCACTTTTCCTTTTTGTATTATGTACTTTTGTATTTTCAGACGTCCTTTCTGGACGTTTCTGACAATATTTTAAAAAGCTTTATGATACTTTACCTTCAATCATGCTTCCTATGACAGTGTTCTCAGCGCAGTTCCCAGATCTCCCTTTACGATCTTGCAGTCCTTTGCTGCGATCTCGCCACCGATCAGCACATAATCAATGCCTGTTGGCGGGATCATAGGATCGTCAAAGTTTGCTCCGTCCTGGATCTTTTCCATATCAAAGATAACTACATCTGCATCAGCGCCTACATTTAAACGGCCCTTGTTAGAAAGTCCCAGACGCTTTGCAGGAGCTGCTGTCATCTTCTCAATTCCATCATACAGAGAAATGTCCCCTTTTCTTACAAACTCTGCAAGGAATCTTGGGAAAGTACCGGCTGCTCTTGGATGACCGTGGCCATTGTCGATAAGGCCATCGCTTCCTACCATAACGCCAGGATCTGCAAATGCCATGCGGATATCCTTTTCATCCATTACATAGCATACAGTCAGGCACTCTGGGAAATCGCGGCGCATTTCCGCAAAGGTCTCCGGGGTACATCTCTGTCCTTTGTATTTTCCTTCTGTCAGCTGGCACGCACTGTAATCGCAGTGGTAACGCTCCAGCCAGCCATCATCATAAGTGGTTGCGCCAATTCTGGTGGAAAATGCAAAATATGGATAGCAGTCGCAGGCTACATCAATACCGTTCATACGGTAACCGTCTACCTGGCGCAGCAGCTGTTTCATCTGCCCGAAACCGGCCATGCTGCCGATATGGGATACCTGTACCGGAATATTGTACAATTTTCCTGCCTCTGCCACCTCTGCTACTGCTCCAAACACTCTGTCCTCATCATCTCTTACATGGGCAGAGATCAGTCTGTGTTCTTTTTCACAGCAGGAAGCGGTATCTAAGAACTCATCACGGCCTGTTCCAGGAACATAGCGCAGTCCATAAGAAATTCCCACACAGCCTGCTTCAAGTGCCTTTTCAAGGCCTTTTTTCATATGCTCCTGCTGCTCTTTTGTAACAGGTGCATATTTATCCAGAGCGCCTGCTGCCTCTCTGAAATACTGGTGGCCTGCAAAAAGCATTACATTGACGGGAGCTCCGTCTTTTTCCACCATATCCAGGTACTTTACTGGATCATACACATTAATACCGCAGTTTCCGCCTACTGCTGTGGTAACGCCCATACGCAGCATGGCATCGAAAATACAGAACTGGATCTTTCCGTCTTTTACCGGGTCTTCATGCATATGAATGTCAATAAAACCAGGAGCCACTACTTTTCCTGCAGCATCAATAACCTTGTCTGCCTCAGGTTCTTCTTCTGTTACAGCCACTACCTTTCCGTCTTCCAGTACCAGGTTTAAATATGCCTGTACCTGATTTGCCGGATCAATAAGAAAGCCGTTTTTGATCAGTGTTTTCACGACCGAATCCCTCCTTTTATCGCCAACTCACGAATCACGCACTTAGTATAACTTACCTAAGATCTCATGCTCTGCAAACAGGGCAGTTGCTCCGCCGGTATGCCAGAATACTACATTGCTTCCCTGAGGAACTTTTCCGCTTCTTACATAGTCGATGAGACCAGCCAGTGCCTTTCCTGTGTATACAGGATCCACAAACAGGCCTTCTGTGCGTGCTAACAGGCGGATCGCTTCGCTGGCTGCCTCATTTGGCTGTTCATAGCCTGGTGCATAGTAGCCTGTATCCATATGAAGATCTTCTTCCATGGTTACATGAGCCGGACTCTTTACCAGTGCCAGCACATCATTTGCCAGTTTTTCTACTTTACGTAAGTACTTCTCATCCTTAGGGCTTACAGTAATGGAAATGATCTTTGTGTTGCTTTCTGCCATCTTTCTTCCTGCTGCCAGGCCAGCCATGGTGCCGCCGGTTCCTGTTGCGTGGAAAACATAGTCTACATTCAGGTTCATGGCCTTTACCTGCTTTTCAAACTCCACATAGCCATTTGCAAAGCCTACAGAGCCTACAATACTTGCTCCGCCCATAGGGATGTCATAACATGGATGACCGGACTCATTTAATTCTTTTGCTCTTGCAGCGCCCATTTCAAAGGAACGGGCTTCTGCGTCATCCTCGGTTTCTCCTGGAAGGATATCTACAACGTGCAGTTCTACATCCAGGATCTTGTCTAACAGCAGGTTTGCCCTTACATCTGCCTCATCCGGCTCTACTACTGCAGTCAGGTAAAGGATAGGCTTGATCCCACATCTGCGGCAGGCTGCTGCAGTCTCCATAGCGTGGTTAGACTGGGTAGCTCCGTAGGTAATGGCATATTCGCATCCGTTTGCCTTTGCCTCTCCTAAAAGATATTCCAGTTTGCGGACCTTATTTCCTCCAAACAGGTTCATTCCCGTAAAATCATCTCTCTTGATATACAGATTAACACCTAACTCTTCAGAAAGACGGTCCAGACGGTAAAATGGGGTCGGGAAAAATCCCAGCTGTTCCTTAGGCAGAGCCTGTAAAAGTTTTTCTGCCTGTTCCAGTATCTGTGACATGATTACTCTCCTCTCCGCATTTACCCTCAAACTCAATAGGTAAATGTTCATTTTTCTACAACTATAGCACTTTTGTATTTATTTGTACACAAAAAAACAGCTGCAAAACCGTTTTTTTACATTTCTTTGTTTTACAGCTGTACTTTTATGTTATTTTTCAGGATACTTCCCATTATTTATTCTACTACTGGCATAAAATCCAGCTGAATGTAGTTTTTCGTATAGGTATCTATAATGGACATAGCCTTATCTTCATCAATCGGTTCATCATTAGAAACATCCCAGTCATCATCTGTGGATAAGAACCATGGATTTTGCTCATCTGCTTCTGCATCACACATAACAGCTTGGACGATCTTCAGGTCCGCACCATTTAAAGTATAATAAAGCCATCCAGAATTAGCAGCACTGTTAGATGCCTCATTTGCAATCAGGATCGCACCTGAATCATCTTTTACCAGATAATAACGGTTTCTGCTTTCACTAGAAAAGATCTGCTGCGCCTTTCCATTTACAAGTGTATAGGCATCAAAAATGATCCTGTTTTCCGGCATGTCATTATCCATCTCTCCAATGAGCAACTCAGGATTGCCGTCCTGATCCAGATCATCCAGGAAATATCCTGTCTCTTTTGATGCATCTCCCATATCACCTAAATCTACTACGATCCCACTTAAGTTTTCCTGATACGCCTGATCTAAATCCCAGTCTTCCTGTATCATTTTCCTATATTTTTCAAGGATTTCTTCATAGGCTGCCGGAAGTTCACCGTTTCCCTTCTTCCCTTCTTTTTTGGACTCCTCTGTTGTTTCCTCTGTTTCAGTCTGTGTCGTTTCTTCTTCTGTTGTTTCTTTTGAAGTTGTTTCTGTATCGATCTTGATCTCTTTTGTAGCAGCTGACTCCTGTTTCGTTTCTTCTGTGGAAATTTCCGGGGCAGAAGTTTCCTGTTTGGAATTTCCACATCCGGCAGTACCAATCGCTGCAGTAAGAATCATAACCGCTAATAATCTTTTTTTCATATTTTATGCCCTCGTTTTCTATTCAAGTCAATATTTAGTCAGCATCGTCCAGTAAATATGGCGTCATCTGATATACATAGAAGTTCAGCCAGTTTGTATACAATGTATTGGAAGTATTTCTCCATGTAAGTTCCGGTACAGAGAATGGATCATTATCCTCATAATAATTCACCGGAAGTGAGGGGTTTAATCCCTTATTCAGATCCCTGTGGTATTCATTATTTAAGGTCATGCGGTCATATTCCGGGTGGCCCTGGACGAAGATCTGCTTTCCGTCACGGCTCATTACCAGAAATACACCTGCTTCTTCGGACTCTGCCAGAATGACCAGTTCCGGATGCTTTTCAATATCTTCCCTGCGGACCTCTGTATAACGGGAATGAGGCGCCAGAAAGGTATCATTAAAGCTTCGCACTAAAGGCACCTTCCGGTCTAATACCCGGTGGTTATAAATGCCGGAAAGCTTCTCTTCTCTCTTATATTTCGGGATACCATAGTGGTAATACAGTCCTGCCTGTGCTCCCCAGCAGATATGAATGGTAGATGTTACATGGGTCTTGCTCCATTCCATAATGCCGGAAAGCTCTTCCCAGTAATTTACTTCTTCAAATTCCATATTTTCCACAGGCGCCCCTGTGATGATCATTCCATCGTATTTTTTCTTCTTAATGCTGTCAAAGGACACATAAAACTTGTTTAAATGACTGGCAGATGTGTTTTTGGACACATGGGTGGACAGCATTAAAAAGGTACAGTCCACCTGCAGTGGTGTATTGGACAGCGCGCGAAGCAGCTGTGTCTCTGTATCCTCTTTTAAAGGCATCAGGTTTAAGATCAGGATCTCCAGTGGTCGGATATCCTGGCTCATAGCCCTGTCTTCATCCATAATAAATATATTCTCTGATTCCAGGATCGCCCTTGCAGGCAGGTCCTTCTGTACTTTGATCGGCATATCAGCCTTCCCCCTTTTCCTTCTCCTGAAGCAATTTCAGGAAATCTTCTTCCGAAAGGATCGGAATTCCCAGTTCCTTCGCCTTTTTGTTCTTGGAAGAACTGGACTGTGTATCATTATTGATCAGATAGGTGGTCTTTGAGGTAACAGAACCTGTTGCCTTTCCACCCTTACTCTCGATCAGTGCCTGTAATTCCTTTCTGTTTGCAAAATGCTCTACAGAACCGGTAATAACAAAGGTCATTCCTGCAAAGGCAGTACCATTTTCCTCTGTCTGCTCTTTTTCAATGTGCAGCTCCTGTAATAAATGATCTAATACCTCATTGTTCTTCTGGGAAGCAAAATAGTCCACCCAGGCCTGGGCCAGCACACCGCCGATGCCATCGACAGCAGTCAGCTCTTCCACATCGCAGTGACGCATCTGATCCAGATCATAGTTAAAATGACGGCAGAGCATTTTCGCATTTGCCAGGCCAATTCCTGCAATTCCCAGACCATAGATCAGTCTTGAAAGTGTGGTACGGGAGGCAGTTTCAATGGAACTGATCAGGTTATCATAGGATTTCTGACCAAAGCCTTCCACTTCTGTGATCACTTCTTTATGATCGGATAAATGGAAAATATCCGCATATTCATGGATAAAACCGGCACCAATGAATTTCTCCAGTGTTGCCTCAGATAATCCGTCTATATTTAAGGCATCACGGCTTACAAACAAGGTAAAACTTTTGATCTTCTTTGCCTGACATTCTGGATTAGTACAGTACAAGCTCTTTACGTCATTGGTCTGGCGGATCTCAGTCGCTCCGCCGCATACAGGACAGATTTTAGGAATATCTCTTACGCCGCTGCGGGTCAGATTATCCGCAATCTGCGGGATGATCATATTGGCCTTATATACAGTGATCTTATCTCCTGCTCCTAACTCAAGACCTTCCATAATGCTGATATTGTGGACGCTGGCGCGGCTGACGGTAGTTCCCTCTAACTCAACCGGTTCAAACACAGCCACCGGATTGATCAGGCCGGTTCGTGAAGGACTCCATTCAATATAGGATAATGTAGTCTCCCGGATCTCGTCCTGCCACTTAAAAG
Organism: Enterocloster sp.; assembly: GCA_050872205.1. GTDB lineage: Bacteria > Bacillota > Clostridia > Lachnospirales > Lachnospiraceae > Enterocloster. The sequence continues at coordinate 2,640 of JBNMGK010000067.1, read as the reverse complement.
CAATGGCATTTCTTGGGAACTTGGCTGTACGTCCTAAAGAGTCACCATAAGCAATATCATCATATAACAGCACCAGACCATCTGAAGGAATATCATTGTGCTCGATTTCTCCTGCAAACCAGGCTACCTTATCCGGCAGGCTGGCTGCCGTTACTTCTTCATGGTGTACTACCTCAAAGCCCTGGTTTTTCAGCCATAAAAACTGCTCTTTTCTGGAATTTTTAAAATCAACGCCTTCTGCCTTCACCAGTGCAAAGGCCTCAAAATGGACGCTGCGCTCTGCAGTGATCTTACTGTTTAACTGGCGCACAGAACCGCTGCAAAGATTTCGCGGATTCTTATATTTGGCATCTGCATCCCCGATCTCCTCGTTGATGCGCTCAAAATCTGTATAGGTGATCACCGCCTCGCCACGGATGATCAGCTGTCCCTTATAGGCAATCGTCAACGGGATATTGGAAAATGCTCTTGCATTTGGGGTGATAACTTCCCCGATCTCCCCGTTTCCTCTGGTAACAGCCTTTGCCAGCGTTCCGTTTTCATAGGTAAGGACCACCGTCAGACCATCCATTTTCCAGGATAACAGGCCTTTCTGGCTTCCTAACCACTGCTGTAAGTCCTCCACGCTTTTTGTCTTATCAAGAGACAGCATTGGCTCTTCATGAGTCTCTTTTGGAAGTTCACTTAAGACCTGGTAGCCAACCTGCTGTGTAGGGCTTCCTGACAGGATGATCCCTGTTTTTGCCTCCAGGGCAGACAGTTCATCATACAGCTTATCATATTCAAAATTGCTCATGATCTCCCGGCTTTCCTGGTAGTAGGCTTTTGCAGCCTGACGAAGCTGGGGGATCAGTTCTTTCATTCTCTGGATCTCTGTTTCCATTTATTCACCTGATCTTCATTTTTAGAGTGGAAAGCCACATACCGTTTTCCTCTTCTGTCTGCCTCAGACAGACTTGTGGAACCTTCCAACAGTTTTATAAGTCGTTTGTATTCTTCCCCGGTGACCTTACGATATTCTCCTGTTTTTAAACCGCCTAACTGGATATTCATAATACGCACCCTGCGAAGAAGATGCACCCGGTAACCGCAGGCCTGGCACATTCGCCGGATCTGCCGGTTTAAGCCCTGGGTCAGGATAATAGAAAAACGGCGTTCGCCCTGTTTGCGTACTTTACAGGGAAGTGTTTTTCGCTCTAATTCCTCTAACCATACACCTTCTGACATCTGTTTTATAAATTCATCGGTCAGAACCTTGTCTACGGTAACGATATACTCTTTTTCATGGGCATTGGTACTGCGCATGATCTTATTTACCAGATCTCCCTGATTGGTCATAAGGATCAGTCCCTCAGACTCTTTATCCAGACGGCCAATGGGGTAAATACGCTCAGGATAAGAAAGCATTTCTACAATATTTTCTGCCCGGTCTTTGTCAGAAGTAGTGCAGACGATCCCTCTTGGCTTATTTACCGCAAGCAGAACAGGGCGGGGAGGTTTTACTTCTCCCCGCCCGCCGTCTGTATCTCCTACCGGCTTTCCGTCGCATATTACTTTCTGCCCATCTTCTACACGCTGGCCCATCTGGGCAACTTTCCCGTCAACTAAGACTTTGCCCTCTTCAATCAGCCGGTCTGCCTCCCGCCTGGAACACACTCCCATGCGGCTAAGCCATTTATTCAGACGTTCTTCCATTTAACTTCCTACGCTTTCTTTACTGGCTGTGGATCATCGGCAATAAACATGGCGTCTCCAAAGGAAAAGAATCTGTATTTTTCCTTAATTGCCTCATTATACGCTGCTAAAATGTTCTCTCTTCCTGCTAATGCGCTGACCAACATCACCAGTGTAGACTCCGGTAAATGGAAGTTGGTGATCAGCGCATCCAGGATTTTAAACTTATAGCCCGGATAAATGAAGATGTCAGTCCAGCCTGTTTTTGCCTGTAAAATACCATCTTCTGTGGAAGCAGATTCCACGGTACGGCAGCTGGTGGTTCCCACGCAGATCACACGGCCTCCTGCTGCTTTTGTATCATTTACCTTCTTTGCCTCTTCCTCTTCTACTACATAAAATTCAGAGTGCATATGGTGGTCTAATACATTTTCCACCTTTACAGGACGGAAGGTGCCAAGACCTACATGTAAGGTAACATGGGCGATCTTTACACCCATATCTTCGATCTGCTTTAACAGCTCTTTTGTAAAATGAAGTCCGGCTGTAGGCGCTGCTGCAGAGCCTTCATGGACTGCATATACAGTCTGGTAACGGTTCTTATCCTTTAACTGGTGTGTAATGTATGGAGGCAGAGGCATCTGACCTAAACGGTCTAAAATCTCCTCAAAAATGCCCTCATAAGAGAACTGGATCAGTCTGTTTCCGTCATCTACTGTCTCAATAACCGTTCCTGTAAGGATGCCATCACCAAAGTCAATAACCGTTCCCGGTTTTGCCTTTTTACCCGGTTTTACCAGTGTCTCCCAGACATCATTTTCACGGCGCTTTAATAAAAGAACCTCAATCTTGGCTCCGGTGTCCTTTTTTACACCAAATAATCTTGCAGGAATAACCTTGGTATCATTGATCACAAGGCAGTCTCCTGGTCTTAAATACTCTACAATATCCTTAAAGATCCTGTGC
>JBNMGK010000160.1:0-5959 GCA_050872205.1 Enterocloster sp. | reverse complement strand
GTGATGAAATGTACCTCTATAGAGGAACTGCAGAAAAATGCCATTGGCATTACCCCGGACTGTCTTCTTTACCATACCTTTAGACTGCAGTATATTAATCCGGAAAACTACACCCGTCTTGCTTATATCGGCAAGGACAGTATGCGAAAGCGAGTACGGCTTCTGGAAAAAGAGCTGGACGAGACGGCAGCGAAACGGACTCCATTGGAAGAAACCTTAGCCGACTGCAAGCGCATTTTAAGTCTTGAGACCTTAAAGGAAGAGGCAGATGAATACTTCCAGTGGCTTTCTGACATGGATGCCAGACAGGAAAAGTTAAAAGAAAAGAAAAAACTGTCTGACCGTATGGAAACTCTGCGCCAGAAGGATGTAAAACAGCTGGAGACTGACCGCAAGGCCATTTTGGATCTGGCAGACGGCAAAAAGAGAGAGCGGGATTCTATCCAGGAACAAATTCTAAATAAGAAAAATGAACTGGAACGGTTCTCACAGACCATTATAAAGCTGGAAACAGAGGCAGCGGGACAGACAAGAGAAGTTCCTGACAATGAAGAACACGAACGGGAATTAAACGCCTATCTGGCTGATAAGGATCATCCACGTTTTGACCAGGAAAAAGAAGCCTATGCTTCTAAATGCCAGATCTTAGAGCAGAAAAGCACACAGGCAAAAGAACATTTAATGGGACTGCGCAGCGAATATATCCGCCGCTATCCAGGAAGAAATGTACCTGTAAGCAGCAATGACAACGCTGCCTACGACAAGATCTTAAACCGCCTTGCCTGTGATGATCTGGAGCTTTACAAAGAGCAGGCAGGAAAGCAGGCAAAAGCGGCTGTAGAGCATTTTAAAGACGATTTTATGTATAAGGTGCGAAGCGCCATTAAAGATGCAATGCTTCGCAAGGATGAGTTAAACCGTATTATCAGCCGTCTGGACTTTGGCAAGGACAAATACCAGTTTGTCATCAGCAAATGCAAGGGAGCAGACGGACGCTTTTATGATATGTTCATGGATGAGTCCTTAGAGATTGATCCAGGCAGTCTTAAAGGCGGCATGGACAACCAGATGAACCTTTTCTCCATGGAACATGAAAGCCGGTATGGAGATCTTATAAATGAGCTGATCTCTATTTTCATCCCACCGGAAAATGCTACGGCAGTCCAGTTGGAAGAAGCCCGTAAAAACATGGAAAAATACGCAGATTACCGCACCTATCTTTCCTTTGATATGCAGCAGCTGATCAAAAATGAAGATGAGGTGATCCGCATTGGCTTAAGCCGCATGATTCGCAAGAATTCCGGTGGTGAAGGGCAGAACCCATTATATGTGGCTCTTCTTGCAAGCTTTGCGCAGGCTTACCACATAAGCATTTCTCAGACGGTCCGGCAGAGGCCGTCCATCCGGTTAGTTATCCTGGATGAGGCATTTTCCAAGATGGATGCAGAAAAAGTGGCAAGCTGTATCGAGCTTATAAGAGGACTTGGTTTTCAGGCCATTATCAGTGCTACCAATGACAAGATCCAGAATTATGTGGAAAATGTAGATAAAACCTTTGTATTTGCAAATCCAAGCAAGAAATCCATTTCCATCCAGGCCTTTGAAAAGGACAGAATGAAGGATCTGGCAGCAGAGATGGATAATGAAGAATAGAAATTCCCAGAGTACATTATTAAATGTGAAAAGGAGAAGATACATATGAAGCAGTGGAATATCCAGCCAGAAGACTGGAAAGAAGACTATAAGGAATTTGACGAGGCAACAGAAAAGTTTTACAGCGGGGAAATGGATGCAAAAACCTATAAGGGTATTTCCGGCGGTTTCGGAAGCTATGCACAAAGAGGCGGAAAAGCCAGCATGCTGCGCCTGCGTATGTCCGGCGGTGTAATGGATCTTAAAAAGCTTAAATTCATTGCAGATGCCATTGAGACTTATCACATTAAAAGAGTCCACCTGACTACCTGCCAGACCTTGCAGCTTCATGATCTGGATGAAGAGACTGTAAAGATCCTTGCAGTAGAGGCCTTAAAATGCGGCATCGTTACCAGAGGCGGTGGCGGTGATTTTCCAAGAAATGTAACCGTTTCTCCATTATCTGGAATTGAAAAAGGGGAATATTTTAACGTACTTCCATGGGCACTGGCTGCTGCAGACTATCTGATGACTTATATTAAAGGGCCAAAGCTTCCAAGAAAGTTAAAAGTAGGCTTCTCCAACACACCGGCAAACCTGACCCATGCAACCTTCCGTGATCTGGGCTTTGCAGCAAGAGAGGATGGAACCTTTGATGTGTACAGCGCAGGAGGACTGGGAAATAACCCGGCTTTCGGCGTAAAGGTGGCTGAAAAGGTGGAAAAGGACCAGATCCTTTATTATATCGAAGCCATGCATCAGATGTTTTTAACCTATGGCAACTATGAAAACCGCGCAAAGGCAAGAAGCCGTTATATGCAGCAGACCTTAGGCGGAGCTGAAAAATATAAAGCGGCATTTTTAGAGAAATTAAAGGAAGTAAGGGAAAGCGGAAAAGACCTGACTTTGCATCTTCCTGAGGCAGAAATGGAATGTGGGGCAAAGGCTGCTGGAAACTCATGCAGCTGTGATGCAGAAAATGACGGTCCATCTGCTGTATTTACAGCACCTGGAAAAAACCGCGTATATGCCCAGAAACAGCCAGGCCTTTACAGTGTTCTCTGTCACCCGGTGGGCGGAACACCAGATCCTGTTTTATTTGTAAACCTGTACAAAGCCATCTGCAATATTCCTGGCGCAGAGCTTCGTCTCTGTCCAGATGAGTCCTTCTATGTTATTAACTGCCGTAAAGAAGACTTAGAACCTGTTTTACGCGCAACAAAGGACAGTGCAAAAACGATTTTTGAGGAGTCAGTGGCCTGCATCGGTGCTCATGTATGCCAGCAGGGCATCCGTGATTCCCAGGGGCTTTTACAGAAATTAGTGGAAATGGAACGAAGGGAACAGTTTAAAGACGGCGTTCTGCCAAAGATCCATATTTCCGGCTGCCCATCTTCCTGCGGTACCCACCAGATCGGCGTGATCGGTTTCAGAGGTGGCGCAAAGACAGTAGATAAGGTGCTTAAACCGGCATTTAACCTTTATATCAACGGCAGCGATATCCAGGGAAAAGAGCGCATGGGAAAAGAAGCAGGAACCATGTTAGAAGAGAAGATCCCTGACTTTTTATGTACTTTGGGACATACTGTAAGTGACAGCGGTATGGATTTTGATACCTGGTTTGCAAAGAATCCAGAAGGCATTGAAGCCATTGCCGCTTCTTTCCTGGCATAAAACGCTTTTCATTTTAACCGGGCTGGTGTATAATCTTCATATCATGCCCGATTTTAGGAGGAAACAATGGGATTATTTTCAAATAAAAAAACACAGGCAGATGGATTTTCATTTGCTGTAGATGAAGTTTATGCATTAAAAAAAGGTAACAGCGTAGTTGTTACCGGTAAGATGACAAGCGGCAGGGTAACTCCTGGAACTGCTGCTATCTGTTTAGATGGAGAGGGAAAGCCTGCTTTTCACTGTACCATCGAAGGCATTGAGCAGGGAACCCAGATCATGAAAATGGCATCTGCCGATATGAAGGGAACCTATGGCCCGCATTATGGTTTTAAATTAGGTGGAGCTGCAAAAGAGGATATTCCAAAGGGTGCAGTTTTAGTTCCTGTTACCGATGAGCTGTTGGAAACTGTCAGCGAAACAGAAGAACCGGCATTTACAGCCGTTCCTGCACCAAAGATCATTGATTTTGCAAAGCTTTCCGGTCTTACCATGGATGATTTTACAGGTGTTCCTGAGGCAAATGAAACAGATCTGGAAGCAGTTAAAAAAGCAGGAGAGAGAGACGAAAATCTGGCTGCCCTTCTTCCAAAGCAGAGAGAAGATGAACTTTCTGCCCTGGTTGCAGGAGAAGGAAGCATCTCTGAAGCTTTATTAGTGCCACTTTCTGTAAAAGAGTGCATTTTTATGATGTGCCGCTTACAGCAGATGAATGAGCAGGCAGAAATGCCAGATTACAACGAGAAAGGCCAGCTGATCTATGATGCCATCATTGAAAAGTTAAAAATGTCCCCTTCTCTGTATGTACTTTTAGATAAAGCTACCGGTCTTCCTTATATTATTGAAGGAACCATCGACATTTACTCTGAGGAGATCCTGGCAAAACATGCCCTGCATTTCTATGAGAACCAGTATCACAAATCTCTGGTATTAAAAGAGGTTCCTAAGAAAAATACCGGTCTTCCGGGACGTATCAGCCTGTTTGCATGGCTTTACTACCTGGGAATGGAAAATCTTCTTATTAATAACGGATCCTATCAGCTGCTTATGAAACGTTCTGACTTCTTAGAGGATCCTTCTGAGGAAAATGGAGCAGAACTTCCGGTTCCTGTATTCAATCCGGCTCTGCGCTTTGAAATGGCAGATCTTATGGGAGAAGTAAAATGGCCTGTAACTTATCCAGAGCGTGAAGAAAAGCTGGCAGCAAAGAAAAACGCTGTATTAAATGAACTGGTAAAAAGCAAATTGCTGGTTCCTGTTAAATATAATGGTGATTTAAATGTAGGTCAGAACAGCTTAAGCCCGGAACAGGGACAGGGCCTGATCCTTCCAAGAATTTCCAATAAGCAGAAGCAGTCCTTCCTTCCTCTGTTTACAGACTGGATGGAATTTGAAAAAGCTTATAAGCGTAATGACTGGGGCTGTGTTGTCTTTACCATGGCAGATGCTATTCGTGCAACTGGCGGTGACAACATCGTTATCAATCCTCTTACTGAAAACCTGACTCTTGACAGAGAGGATATGAAAGAAGTCATTAACATTTATAAAAATCTTAAAAACGTCAAGTAAAAATACTTGACATTACTTTCCACATCGTGTATGATAGCACAGGTGGTTGAAATGGAAAAGATTGTTGAACAGGGTCTGTTGTTCGATTTCTATGGAGAACTGCTGACGGAGCATCAGCGCCGTATCTATGAAGATATGGTATTAAATGACCTTTCTCCCAGCGAAATTGCAAAGGAGCAGGGGATCAGCCGTCAGAGTGTTCATGATCTAAAGAAACGATGTGACAAGATACTGGAAGAATACGAAACAAAATTGCAGCTGGTAGCCAAGTTTATGAAGATCCGGGAGATGATCCGGGAATTAGATGATCTGGCTGATACCTGTGCAAAAACCAGAGATATGGCTCTGATCGACCAGATCCGGAAATTGTCCGGAGAGATTACAGCCACACTTTAGGAGGTTATGAATGGCTTTTGAAAGCTTATCCGACAAATTGCAGAATATTTTCAAAAACCTGCGCGGCAAAGGCCGGCTTTCTGAAGCAGATGTAAAAGCTGCCTTAAAGGAAGTTAAAATGGCACTCCTGGAAGCAGATGTAAGCTTCAAAGTAGTAAAGCAGTTTATCAGCTCCATTCAGGAAAGAGCCGTAGGGGAAGAGGTATTCGGAAGCCTGACACCAGGACAGACGGTTATTAAGATCGTAACTGAAGAACTGGTAAAGCTGATGGGCTCTGAGACCACAGAAATAGCCTTAAAACCGGGCAATGAGATCACGGTCATCATGATGGCAGTTCTTCAGGGTGCCGGTAAAACCACAACAACAGCCAAGATTGCTGCAAAGTTAAAAGCAAAAGGAAGAAAGCCTCTGTTAGTTGCCTGTGACGTTTATCGTCCGGCTGCTATTAAGCAGTTACAGATCAACGGTGAAAAAGTAGATGTGCCGGTATTTTCCATGGGCGACAAGATCAGTCCTGTGGATATTGCCAAAGCCGCTGTTGAACATGCTTCCAAAAATAACTTTAACGTAGTGATCCTGGATACAGCCGGCCGCCTTCATGTAGATGAAAACATGATGGAAGAGCTGGAGCAGATCAAAGAAGCAGTGAATGTATATCAGACCATCCTGGTAGTAGATGCCATGACC
>JBNMGK010000091.1:0-8699 GCA_050872205.1 Enterocloster sp. | reverse complement strand
TAAATTTGGAATCTGTCCCAGGGATGCGATACCGGTAAAAGATACAACACCAAGTGCGAATGAGATCGGCACACCAATGGCAACAAAAACGATAAACATTACTACTAATAAAACACCCATTACTTGTTGTCTCCTTTCGTAATAGCACCGATTTCTTCAATGATCTGCGCGATCAGATAAATAGTGGAGGTTACACCACAGATTGGAAGACAGGTCCATGTAGGTCCACGCTTAAAGGACGGAATATTGGTCCAGGTATAGTTCCAGAACTTCTGTGTTAATTTATAACCATAATAAGCCATTAATACGGAAAAGATCAGCATAACGATAGAAATGATGATCGATAACAGGCTCTTTATTTTCTCGTTTTTCAGCATGTCGCTGACGGAAGTAAATGCAAAGTGACGTTTTTCATAAACCATAGCGCCTGCGCCCATAAATACAGCCCAGATAAAGGAATACATAGATACGTCCTCAGTCCAGGTTGCTGCGATGCCGATGTAACGAGACAGCATCTGGAATACGACTGTAAGAAGGAAGATACAAAGGAAAAATCCTCCTACAGCAATCTGGATCTTCTGCATCCATTCAATTGCTTTCTTCATAATGTGTTCTCCTTTCAGGAAATCTTAACACGATATTAACACTCTTTTAAACCTAACATCAGCCATCCAGTCGCCCAGATGGCTGATATCCTCCGGATCAGGAAACCTGATCCATTTAATTTTTTCTTTGGTAAATATTCAGGACTTTATAAATCCTTTATGTTCCGCTTTACTTACAGATTACTCTGCTGCTGCACGGATCATCTCTAACTCAGCAGTCATGTTGTTATCAGCTGCGAACTTATCCTGGATTGGAAGAGCCAGTGCCTTGAATGCGTCGATATCAACATCCTCAAAGTTGGTAACTTCTGCGCCGTCAGCGATAACTTTCTCTTTGGACTCTTTGAACATACGGTAAACTACCTGACGCTCTTCTTCTGTACAAGCCTCAACAGCCTCGTCGATCCAGCCCTTCTGCTCATCAGTCAGACCATCATAGAAATCGCCGTTCATCAGTAACAGACGAGTTGTGTAGTCATGATGTGTTTCAGAGATGTAGTGGCCGTTTGGAGTCTTGTGATGCTCTTTTAACATAAAGCTGGTGTAGTCGTTCTCAGCGGAATCAACAACGCCCTGCTGTAATGCCTGGTATAACTCGCCCCATGCTACAGATGTTGGGATAGCGCCGCAAGCCTTCCAGAAGTCCTGCTGTACCTGAGAAGACTGAGTACGGATTGTCATACCCTTTAAATCTTCTGGCTTGGTAACTGGCTTTTTACCATAGTAATCACGAACGGAGGAGCTCCAGTAAGCCATGATACGGAAGTTGTTTCCGGTCTTTTCCTTAACAACTTCTTTCATCTTGTCACCGAATTCGCCGTCTAAGCACTTCTCCCAGTGATCAAAGCTGTCAAACAGATACTCCAGTGAGAAGATATCTACTTCCGGAACACCGATAGCGGTCATGAAACCTGGGGAAGCAACTACCATAGATGCAGCGCCCATTTCCAGTTTCTCGATCAGTTCGTTCTCGTTCTCGCCTAAGGTTCCCTTATGTACAGTTACAGAAATCTTTCCGCCGGAAACATCCTCAACAACCTCTTTGAACTTGTCCATACCATAGGAATATGGGTTGTCTAAAGAAGTCTGGTTGGAAGCGATGATCAGATTTAACTCTGGAGTTACATCGGATTTTGCTGCTTCTGTTGTTTCTTCTTTTGCATCTCCTGCTGCTGCGGTTGTCTCGTTTGCTGCAGCTGCTGCGGTTGTCTCAGCAGGTTTGGAGGATCCACATCCAGCTAATGATGAAACCATCATAACGCCTGCCAGTACTAATGCTAACCTTTTTTTCATACTTCTACTTCCTTCTCTCTTTTATTTTCACAGTCACTTACGTGTCTGCAAATCTCGCATTTCTTACACAATTTTAACAAGTTAAAAGGCTGTTGGAAAATATACTTACTATTTTTTCCCAACAGCCTTTTTTATTTTGACATTTTTTTGAATTGTGGAATTTTTAACTTTTAAGCAGCTTTTGCTCTATGGCATTTTTACACATTTGTCACTTTTGACAATGCCTCTTTTTACAGCCTGCTATCCTTCCCGTTTCCTATTTCTTCAGGCCATAATGATCTGCCAGCTTCTGCAGTGCAGGCAGCGCTCTGTGGATCATCTCATTGGATACGCAGTATGCCATACGCACATAACCAGGACAGCCAAAGCTGGTTGCAGGTACGATAAGCAGGTTAAACTTCTTTGCTGCTGCGGAGAACTCTGCATCATCTCCTGTTGGTGCCTTTACCAACATATAAAATGCGCCTTCCGGCTTCACACACTCAAAGCCCATATCCTTCATGGACTCATATAACAGCTTGCGGTTTCTGTCATAAAACTCTACATCTGTCTTCACATCCAGGCAGTCAGCTACAACCAGCTGGAATAAAGACGGTGCATTAATATAACCGATGCAGCGGTTTGCAACCACCAGGGCATTGATCATGGTGTCATATTCTGCGATCTGACGGCTGACAGCCATATATCCAATACGCTCACCGGACAGTGACAGTGATTTACTGAAGGAATAAACCACGATACAGTTTTTAATATAATCCGGCGCAAATGGAAGTTCACAGCCATCATACACCAGTTCACGATATGGCTCATCAGAAAGAACATAGATCGGATGTCCAATGCGCTCTTCTGCCTTCTCTAACATCTTCTGTAAACGGATCAGAGTCTCCTTATTGTATACAACACCAGAAGGATTGTTTGGATTATTAATGATCACAGCCTTGGTGCGCTCTGTAATGTACTTATCAGCCTCTTCCACATTTAACTGGAAAGTCTCATAATCAGCCGGAACTACCTTTAAATTACCGCCGAAGTTCATAACATAACTGTTGTACTCACCAAAAAATGGTGCAAAGCAAAGTACCTCATCTTCCGGCTCCAGCAAAGAACGCAGAACACAGTTGATACCCCCTGCAGCACCTACAGTCATGATAATATCCTCTTTTGTAAAAGAAGAATTATATTTCTTATTTAAATTTGCAGCAACCTTCTCCCTTACCTCCGGATAACCGGCATTTGGCATATAGCAGTGTACAAAATTGGCATTTCTGTTTTCAAGAATATTATAAATACTCTTCTTTACCTCTTCCGGTACAGGAGCTGCCGGATTTCCAAGGCTGAAATCATATACATTTTCAGCGCCAACTTCCTTTGCCAGCTCAATACCTTCCTCAAACAGTTTTCTAATGGTAGAACTTCCTGCTACCAGTTTCTGCATATTCTTTGAAAGAACCATCTCTCTACCTCCTACAACAACCAGGCCTTTATCCCTTTGTATGCTTACCGGCTGCTTCTTATTATTAACAAAAAGTGTAACACAATAACGCTGTCAACGCAACAATTTTACAAAAAAATATTTTGTCACTGTAAAGTCATAAAGCAAGCAAAGACCCCTTTTACCACTATCTTTCATTAAAAGACATTATATGTTATACTCACTGGTGAATATCATGTCTGCATAAGCAGGCATATACAGGGCCAGAAGTGCCCGTAACATAGTACATCATACTTTGGAGGACCCCCTTTATGACTATAGACTCATCCCAATTTATCACTGGCCGTGAAGTAGCTGTTCCTGACATGTTAAATGCCCGTGACAGACGCCACGCTATCCAGCAGGAACTGATCCGCACCCATAATGCCACTGTCATCTCCTTTACCCTAAACATTCCCGGCCCAATCAAAGTCTTCCCCTTAGGCGAAATGACCTTTGAAGAAGGCATCCGTCTCATCGACTCCCAGCTTCATGCCTGGAAGATCCCGGTCCTGGAAAAACGGACCATCCGTGATTTTACTGGAAACGAACAGTTCTGGTCTGTAAAAGGGGATGACCTTTTCATCAAAGAGACACTCTGCCTCTTAGAAGACAGCTTATCCTTTGGCCGCCTTTTTGATATTGATGTGATCCGCACCGATGAGACCAAAGTCTCCCGCACAGAGCTGGGCTTTCCAGGCCGTAAATGCCTTCTTTGCAGTAACGATGCCTTCGTGTGCAGCCGTTCCCGCACCCATACCGTAAAAGAGCTACTGGACAAAGCCTGCAAACTGATGAAAGACTACTTTGAAGAAAAACAGGCAAAAAAACTGTCTTCCCTTTCCATGCAGGCCCTTCTCTACGAAGTAAGCGCCACTCCCAAGCCAGGACTAGTAGACCGCAATAACACCGGCGCCCATAAAGACATGGACATCTTCACTTTCGAAGCCAGCGCCGTTTCCCTAAACCACTACTTTGAAAAATTCGCCCTCTGCGGCATGGAAAAAGAACGCGAAAACGGCCACGAACCATTTTCCCGCATTTTCGCAAGACTGCGCTCCTTAGGTATCCAGGCAGAAGACGCCATGATGACCGCCACCAAAGGCATCAATACCCATAAAGGCCTCATCTTCTCCCTTGCGATCCTAAACTGCTCCCTGGGCTACATGTACGCAAACCACATCCCCTATTCCCCGGACACCTTACTTTCTATCAACCAAAAGCTGGTAGCCGATGTCCTGGAAGACTTTAACAATATCACTTTAGAAACCGCCCACACCAACGGCGAACGCCTCTACGCCCTTTATGGCATGAAAGGAGCCCGCGGTGAAGCCCTTTCCGGCTACGCAACCGTACTAAAAACAGCTCTCCCCATTCTAAAAGAAGAGCTGAAAAAAGGCCGTTCCATTAACGATGCCGGTGTCATTACCCTGCTGTCCATTATTGCGACCTCCGAAGACACCAACATCGTAAACCGCTCTTCCTACGAAGAAATGAAAGAGCTGCAGGACCGCATCAAAACCACTCTAAAAGAAAAAGCCCATGATACCCATGAGCTTCTTGCCTATGCCAAAGAATTAGATGACGAACTAATCCGCCGCAACATCAGCCCCGGCGGCAGCGCCGACCTTCTGGCATTGACCTATTTCATTTACCTGTATGAGCAAACCTTAACCAACTCCACTCCCTCAAAAGACATATAGGTTAGTTTTTACCAGTAAATTTTCCGGCAAAGCAGCGTTTCTAATCTCTCACTCCCTGAATACACAGGCCGTCATCTCACTTATCGATTGTCCACATCTTGAGCGCAGCTGTCCGAATGCAGCGGACAAAGTCCGATGCAGGCGAACAGGTGCATGCCGAAAGCCAGTGGACAATGATAAGTGAGATGTAAGGCCGTTTCTTTATGAGATCTCCTCTATCTCCAAAACATCCCCCACTGGAATCCTCGTCCCGTTTTCCAAAACCACCTGTCCTGTATAAACATCCACCTTCCTCACACTCCCCGAAACAGTCACATACTCCCCTCCCTCTTTCCTTTCATCCTTCAGAAAATACGTAAAAATGGCGGGAGTTTTTCCATACAGCAATCGATTTAATTTTTCATCTAAAAGTACTTTCTGCGTCTCATCCAACTCAATCTTCTCCCCCGTCACTCTGGCAGTCTCTTTAATCGCCCCTTCAAATCCCGTAAGCGCCGCAAAAGGTGAAAACTGCGCCGCCCGGTTCTCCCTTGACATAGGAGGATGATTTTTCGAAACCGGCCTTGACAGGCCAATAATATCTTCATACTTTATCACGCCTTATGCCCTCCGATCTGCCCGTTCCGTTCTCTCGCCGTAGCCCCTTCTTCCAAGTTCATCCCCTTCAAAATAGCATTCTTCCCGTACTTCTTCTTAATATCCAGCATAGCCTGCTGCAGCCTCTTCTCCTTTTCCAGACTCTTTGCCTCTTCCTTCCTCTCCTTCTCCACTTTCTCATAATCCGTAAACAAACTTAACTGCTCATAAGTCTCCTGTTTTTGAGTCCTTTCCTCATCCCCCACATGCTCCGCCGTAATATAAAGCCTTCGTATCAGCAGATTTCTATCCACGATCTCATCATACAATTCCATAGCCCCCTGCATGATCAATCTTGCAGAAGATGTGGCCAGCTTCAAATGGATCGTCCCATGAGCATGCTTCGGTATCTTTCTCCCATAATGATCCGTAGTAACTGCCCCTTTATAAGCCTTCCTCCGCACCGGGTCCGTCAGATTTTCAATATCATAGCCCACAGTCAAAACGATCTGGCTGGCCGTAAGCCCCTTATCCACCAGGTCTAACGCCAGCATATCCGCCATTTCTTTTAGCACCAATCTCGCCTGTTCAAAATCACAGGGACAATGCAGCACCTGCCCCGCCCCAATACTCTTATCCTGAGGCTTGTACGCCTTTATATCCCCGATCGTACACGGCTCATATCCCCAGGCATGGTCAATAAGCAGTTCCGCATTCACCCCAAACAGCCGGAACAACAGATCCTCATTATAAAAGTCCCCCGGCCGTCCCAGAGAACACCTAGCAATATCCCCCATGGTACAGATCCCATTTTCCTCCAGTTTCCTTGCATAACCTCTTCCCACTCTCCAGAAATCCGTGATCGGCCTGTGATCCCAAAGCATTTCCCTGTAAGACATTTCATCCAGCTGCGCGATCCTTACCCCGTCCTTATCCGCAGCCACATGCTTCGCCACAATATCCATAGCAACCTTACAAAGATACAGATTAGGCGCGATCCCAGCCGTAGCCGTAATCTTCGTCTCATCCAACACATCCTTTATTATCTTCATAGCCAGTTCTCTGGCCGTCATCTTATAAGTTCCCAGATACTCCGTCACATCCATAAATACCTCATCAATGGAATACACATGGATATCTTCCGGAGCCACATACTTCAGGTAAATATGATATATCTTCGTACTCACTTCCATATAGTGGGCCATACGAGGCGGGGCGATCACATAATCGATCTCAAGCCCCGGATCCCTTTCAAGCATTTTCCCATCACAAGATCTCCCTGTAAACCTGCGGTCCGGCAGATACCCCCTACGCAAGTTATTCGCCTGCTTCACCTTCTGCACCACCTCAAACAATCTCGCCCGCCCGGAGATCCCATAAGCCTTCAGACTGGGCGACACCGCCAGACAGATCGTCTTTTCCGTCCTCGAAGGATCCGCCACCACCAGATTGGTAGTCAGCGGATCCAGCCTGCGATCCACACATTCCACCGAAGCATAAAAAGATTTCAGATCAATGGCAATATAAATATGTTCTTTTTCTGACATAAAAATTCCCCTTTCACTGCAGCTTCTCTATTCTCCCCACTGCCGGTACCTCTTCGGATCTATCTTATATTTTCCGCATTTCCGGTATAAAGTGCTTAAAGGCATATTCAAAAGTCCTGCTGCCGTTTTCACATGTCCGTGAACCTGTTTTAAGCAACGGACGATCTCCCCATACTCTCTGTCTTGTGGTGATATTATTAACTGTGTTTCATGATCTCCGGTATACCGCTGGGTGTAATAGGCAGATACCAGTTCCTCCGGCAGATCTGCAAAACAGATGACTGGCCCCTTAGCCAGATTGACCAGCCGCTCGATCACACTTTCCAGCTCTCTTACATTTCCCGGCCAGCTATAATTAAGCAGAACTTCCATACACTGTTTTTCCATGCTGGTCACTTCTTTTTTCAGGATCTTCCGATACCGGCTGATATATTGCTGGATCAGCGGCTGTATATCCTTTCTGCGCTGCCTTAAAGGCGGGATCAGTATGTTGATCACATTCAGCTTATAATACAGATCCATGCGGAAGGTTCCTGCTGTTGTCATATGAAATAAGTCTTTTGTTGTACATGCAATGATCCGCACATCCAGATTTTTCCTATTATCTGCCGTCTTTGTATCCAGGAAATTTACCAGACGGATCTGGCATTCCATGGAAAGCTGGTCTATATCCTCCAAAAACAACGTTCCCTTATCTGCCAGCTCCAGTCTGCCTACCTGATTTCCTGTTTTATCCCCAAATAACTCTGTTTCCATCCACTCCCTTGGCACACTGCCGCAGCGGACTGTGATAAAAGAATGATCTTTTCTGTCACTTTCATTGTGGATCGCCTGGGCCAACAATTCCCTTCCTGTTCCGCTTTCTCCCCGTATCAGGACGCAGGAGGCATTCTTTGCAGCAATCATCCCCAGTTCTTTCACCCGGCTGATCTCCACTGACGTACCGCAGATATCAGAAAGGCATCCATTTCTTCTATAGCCTAAAAGCTTCCCTCTTTCACGGTTGGTCTCGTCTGCTGTATTAAAGATCAGTATGTACAGATCTTCCCTGTTATTTTCACAAATAGGCACCAGCATCATGGATAAAGCGATCTGACTCTGATTTTTCCGTGTAAGCACATATCTAAAACGGTTTTTGCCATATTTCAACCCAAGTTTCGCGATCTCATCAAAATCATTTAAGAAAAAATCCTGAAACTGCCCACCTGCAAGTTCTCCTGAAATCCCCAGACATTCACATGCCTTCTGGTTGTATTTCAATATCTTTTTCTTTGCATTTAAGACCAGAAATCCCTGGGACAGGTTCTGCACGATCACCTGCATGAGCATGTCTGTCTGGATAAAATGAAGTTCATTTTCAATGGCATGGATCATCATTTTACAGGCACTGGCAATAAAAGGTCTGTATTTATCCAATGGGCCTGTAATACAGATACAGCCCACCTGCTTATTACCCAGGCTGTGGATCGGCATACTGAAGCAGGCCAGATCATGGTATATGGTC
>JBNMGK010000159.1:0-5968 GCA_050872205.1 Enterocloster sp. | reverse complement strand
CTGTTTTCAGGTGAATCAAAGAATATTGAGTATAAGGTGACAGTACCTGAAAAGAGCGAAAAATATATGAAAACAGTGGTGGCTTTTGCAAATGGTAAAGGTGGCAAGATTGTTTTCGGAATAGACGATAAAACATTAGAAATTGTGGGAATGAATACAGAAAATATTTATAAAACCATGGATGCTATTACCAATGCAATTTCTGATGCGTGTGAACCAGCTATCAGACCGGAGGTGGCTTTACAGACGGTTAAAGATAAAACAGTGATTGTTGTAGAAATTTTACCAGGTGCGCAACGTCCATATTATATCAAATCGCAGGGAATGGTTGCGGGGACTTATGTGAGAGTATCAGGCACGACTAGGCATGTGGAAGGTTATATGTTAAAGGAACTGATCCTGGAAGGGCAGAATCGCCACTTTGACAGTGAAATATGTCAGAATATGGTGGTTTCAGATAATGATATCAATGAACTTTGTAAGAGGATGAAAGAAATTGCTCTTGCAAATACATGGCAAGATAGTGAGAAAGCAAAGATAAAAGATGTAACTAAGAACATATTGATCTCCTGGGGAGTTTTAAAAGAGTTCGAAGGTAATGTATATCCCACAAACGCCTATGCTCTTTTAACTGGAAGAATGCCACAGCAGCCTACTATTCAATGCGGCGTATTTAAAGGAACAAACCGCGCGTATTTTGTTGACAGAAGAGAATTTGAGGGTCCCATTCAGGAACAGATGGAAGCAGCGTATCAGTATGTTCTCGAAAAAATCAACATGGGAATGACCATAAAAGGTATGTACAGACAGGATGTGTATGAACTGCCAACGGACAGTATTCGTGAGATCATTGCAAATGCAGTAGCACATCGCAGTTATCTTGAACAGGGAAGTATTCAGGTTGCATTATTTGATGACAGGTTGGAGGTAACTTCTCCTGGAACGCTTCTGAATAATGTCACAATTTCTAAAATGATGGCAGGTTATTCAAAACCGAGAAATCCTGCGATTGCAAGAACTTTTGCTTATATGAAGATTATTGAGAAATGGGGAACCGGAATACCGAGGTTGTTTGAAGCTTGTGCGGAATATGGTTTGCCTGAACCGAAATTGATTGATTTTGATGGAGATTTCAGGGTAAATATGTATAGGAAAAGAGATACAGACATAGAAACTAACACTAACACAAAAAATAATACTAATACTAACATAAAAACTAACACTAACACAAAAAACGATACTAACACTAACATAAAAACTAACACAGAAACAGCAAATCGAATACTGGTAATCATGAGAGAAAATCCGATGATCACCGTAAAAAAGATTGCAGAACAGTTGAGTTTATCAGTGGCTGGAGTCCGGTATCATGTTAATCGGATGAAGAAAGAGGGCTTGGTGGAACATATAGGTTCTTCCAGAAAAGGAACATGGTTGTTACATGATAAATAATTGTATATGTACATTTATGGTATATTTTACAGCGTTCCCTAAAGTTTAGCCGTTGACATTTCCATTTCCAGTCATTATAATGGAATCGTTATAATGAAAGTTATAAAAGAAAAGCCAAGAAGGAGACAGTATCCTTTTCCAAACATCACAGAGAGCCGGTGCAGGTGGGAATCCGGTATTAGTAGGAAAGAGGAGAAGATCACTCCGGAGCTGCCAGCTGAAGTTTTAAGTAGGCCGGGCCGCATTTCCTGCGTTAAGGGAACTCATATGATGGTATGCAGTAACAGGTGGTTGAACGAATCTAAGCTTTCGTCCTTTTACGGGGATGGAAGCTTTTTTATTTTCTAAAGAATAGTACCTGTGAGACATTCTTCAAACTATGTTCTCTGGGAAACATTTCAAGGGGACATAAACTAAGAAATGGAGGAAAGCAAGGATGTATGACAAAGTCCCCACAGACCTTAAGTTTGTGGAAAGAGAAAAAGAAGTCGAAAAGTTCTGGGAAGATGAACACATTTTTGAGAAGAGTATTAAGATGCGTGAAGGCTGTCAGCCATATGTATTCTATGATGGACCGCCAACCGCAAACGGCAAGCCACATATCGGCCATGTTGAGACCCGTGTAATCAAGGATATGATCCCGAGATTCCGCGCTATGAAGGGCTACATGGTTCCAAGAAAGGCCGGATGGGATACTCACGGACTTCCTGTAGAGCTGGAAGTAGAGAAGAAGTTAGGCCTTGACGGAAAGGACCAGATCGAAAAATATGGTCTGGAGCCATTTATCAAGCAGTGTAAGGAAAGTGTCTGGAAATACAAAGGCATGTGGGAAGATTTCTCCGGCACCGTTGGTTTCTGGGCTGATATGGACAACCCATATGTTACCTACCACAATTCCTTTATCGAGTCCGAATGGTGGGCATTAAAGCAGATCTGGGACAAGGGCCTGTTATACAAGGGCTTTAAGGTAGTTCCTTACTGCCCGCGCTGCGGTACCCCGCTTTCCTCCCACGAGGTAGCTCAGGGATACAAAGACGTAAAAGAGCGTTCTGCAGTCGTACGTTTTAAAGTAAAAGGTGAAGATGCTTATATCCTGGCATGGACCACAACTCCATGGACCCTTCCAAGCAACCTGGCACTTTGCGTAAACCCAAATGAGGAATATGTAAAAGTGAAGGCAGCAGACGGCTATACCTATTACATTGCACATGCGTTAATGGAAAAGGTGTTAGGAGAAGGCTGCGAGGTTCTGGAAACTTATGTAGGTAAGGATCTGGAATTCAAGGAATATGAGCCATTATACGACTGCTCCGTTCCATACTGCGAGAAGCAGCACAAGAAAGCATACTATGTTGTATGTGATACTTATGTAACATTAACAGATGGTACAGGAATCGTACACATTGCTCCTGCATTTGGTGAAGACGATGCCAATGTAGGCCGCAAGTACAACCTGCCTTTCGTTCAGTTAGTTGACGCAAAGGGTGATATGGCAGCAGATACCCCATTTGCAGGCAAGTTTGTAAAGGACGCTGATCCATTAGTATTAAAAGACTTAAAGGAAAAAGGCCTGTTATATGACGCTCCTGCATTTGAGCACAGCTACCCACACTGCTGGAGATGTGGTACTCCTCTGATCTACTATGCAAGAGAATCCTGGTTCATTAAGATGACCGCTGTTAAGGATGACCTGATCCGCAACAACAACACCATTAACTGGGTACCTGAATCCATCGGTAAAGGCCGTTTCGGTGACTGGCTGGAGAACATTCAGGACTGGGGTATTTCCAGAAACAGATACTGGGGAACTCCATTAAATATCTGGGAGTGCGAGTGCGGACATCAGCATTCTATTGGAAGCATTGAAGAATTAAAGAGCATGTCTGACAACTGCCCGGATGATATTGAACTTCACCGTCCATACATTGACGCTGTTACCATCCGCTGCCCGAAGTGCGGCAAGCAGATGAAGCGTGTACCGGAAGTTATCGACTGCTGGTTCGACTCTGGCGCAATGCCATTTGCACAGCATCATTATCCATTTGAAAATAAGGAACTGTTTGAGTCCCAGTTCCCGGCTCAGTTTATTTCTGAGGCTGTAGACCAGACCCGTGGATGGTTCTACTCTCTGTTAGCTGAGTCTACCTTACTGTTCAATAAGGCTCCTTACGAAAATGTAGTTGTAATGGGTCTGGTTCTGGATGAGAACGGACAGAAGATGAGTAAGTCCAAGGGAAATGCAGTTGATCCGTTTGATACCTTACAGAAGCATGGCGCAGATGCTATCAGATGGTTCTTCTACACCTGCTCCGCTCCATGGATCCCGAAGAGATACCAGGATAAGGCAGTAACCGAAGGACAGAGAAAGTTCATGGGTACCTTATGGAATACCTACGCATTCTGGGTACTGTATGCAAATATCGACAACTTTGATGCTACCAAGTACAGCTTAGAATATGATAAGCTGCCGGTAATGGATAAGTGGCTGCTTTCCAAGATGAACTCCATGGTCAAGGCAGTAGACGACAACCTGATGAACTACCGTATCCCTGAGGCTGCAAAGGCTCTTCAGGAATTCGTAGATGATATGAGCAACTGGTACGTGCGCAGAAGCCGTGAGCGTTTCTGGGCAAAGGGCATGGAACAGGATAAGATCAATGCTTATATGACTCTGTACACCGCTCTTGTAACTGTTGCAAAGGCAGCTGCTCCTATGATCCCATTCATGACAGAGCAGATCTACCAGAACCTGGTAAGAAAGATCGACAAGACCGCTCCGGAAAGCGTTCATCTGTGTGACTTCCCTGTAGTAAAGGAAGAGTGGATTGATGAGAAGTTAGAAGCAGATATGGAAGAAGTTCTGGATACTGTTGTTATGGGCCGTGCAGCCAGAAATACAGCAAATATCAAGAACCGTCAGCCAATCGCCCAGATGTATGTAAAGGCAGACCATGCATTATCTGATTTCTATGTAGAGATCATTGAAGAAGAGTTAAATGTAAAGAAAGTAACCTTTACAGATGATGTAAGAGCCTTCACTTCCTATACATTTAAGCCACAGTTAAAGACCGTAGGACCAAAATACGGCAAGCTGTTAGGAAAGATCCGCGAAGCACTGACCAACTTAGACGGAAGCGCTGCTATGGATACCTTAAATGATACCGGCGCATTAACCTTTGACTTTGACGGACAGGAAGTTGTTCTTACAAAGGATGACCTGCTTATCGATGTAGCAAAGAAAGATGGTTATGTAACAGAAGAAGACAACTATGTAACCGTTGTCCTGGATACCAACCTGACTCCTGAGCTGATCGAAGAAGGTTTCGTCCGCGAAGTGATCAGCAAGATCCAGACCATGCGTAAGGAAGCTGGCTTCGAGGTTATGGACCACATCGGCGTATATCAGAGCGGCAACGACAAGATCGCTGAGCTGATCAAGAACAACGCAGATGAGATCAAGAGCGAGGTTATGGCTGATTACATCCACTTAGGCGAGATGAAGGGCTTCACCAAAGAGTGGAACATTAACGGCGAGAACGTTATGTTAGGTGTGGAAAAGCTGTAAAATAGCCATGTAATAATGGTAAAATCTGGTTTAATATCCCTATTTAAGTTGAAATAGACGGGAAAAAATGGTAATATGAGGGACAGGGCAGAAATGTTACCTGTCCCTTGTTTTTATCATGCTTTTATTAATGAGATCAGCAGCGCATGTAAGGGTGCGCGCAGATCCAAATCTGGGTATGCTTTCTGTAAAGGGGCATATTGGAAAATGAGGAGGAAAGCTATGAAAAATACAGGCTTTGACAAGGCTTTGTTCAAAAGCGCAGTAACCTTTAATGTAAAAAACATGTTCCGCCGTACTATCGACGAAGCAACTCCGCAGCAGATCTTCCAGGCTGTGGCTTATACTGTAAAGGACGATATCATTGACCAGTGGATGGCAACCCACAAGGAATATGAGAAAAAAGATGTAAAGACTCTTTATTATCTGTCCATGGAGTTTTTAATGGGCCGTGCCCTTGGAAACAATATGATCAATCTGCGCAACTATAAAGAAATCGCAGAAGCATTAGATGAAATGGGCTTTGATTTCAATGCCACCGAAGACCAGGAACCCGATGCAGCATTAGGAAACGGTGGTTTAGGACGTTTAGCAGCCTGCTTCCTTGACTCTTTAGCAACCTTAGGCTATCCGGCATATGGCTGCGGTATCCGTTACCGTTATGGTATGTTCAAGCAGAAGATTGAAGACGGTTATCAGGTAGAAGTTCCGGATAACTGGCTGGAAAATGGCAATCCATTTGAGATCCGCCGTCCAGAGTACGCAGTAGAAGTAAAATTCGGCGGCTATGTGCGTATTGAAGACCGCAACGGCATGAGCCATTTCGTACAGGAAGGTTATCAGTCTGTAAAGGCTGTTCCATATGATCTGCCCGTTGTCGGCTATGGCAACAACGTAGTCAACACCTTAAGAATCTGGGATGCACAGCCGATCGATACCTTCAGCCTGGAT
>JBNMGK010000442.1:0-2037 GCA_050872205.1 Enterocloster sp. | reverse complement strand
GTTATGGGCTACATGCACGAATTCTACTTTGAGTCCGCTGCCATGATCTTAACTTTGATCAAAGTTGGAAAAATGTTAGAGGCCCGTTCTAAAGGAAAGACAACGGATGCATTAAAGAGCCTGATGAAGCTGTCACCAAAGACTGCTGTAGTGGAAAAAGAGGGAAAAGAAATAGAAGTTCCTGTAGAGCAGGTGCGTATTGGCGATGTATTTGTTGTCCGACCAGGTGAAAATATACCTGTAGATGGTATTGTGTTAGAGGGAAACAGCGCTGTAAATGAGGCGGCTCTTACTGGTGAAAGTATTCCTGTAGATAAACAGGCTGGAGACCGTGTTTCTGCAGCTACCATTAACCAGTCCGGTTTTATCCGCTGCGAAGCTACCCGTGTAGGAGAAGACACCACTCTTTCTCAGATCATCCGTATGGTCAGCGATGCGGCAGCTACCAAAGCACCGATCGCGAAAGTGGCAGATAAGGTTTCCGGTATTTTCGTTCCTGCTGTTATCTCCATTGCAGTTGTTACTGTGATCGCATGGCTGATCGCAGGGGAAAGCGTTGGCTTTGCCCTTGCAAGAGGTATTTCCGTTCTGGTCATCAGCTGCCCATGTGCCTTAGGACTTGCCACACCAGTTGCCATTATGGTAGGAAATGGTATGGGTGCAAAGAACGGTATCCTCTTTAAGACGGCTGTTTCCCTGGAAGAAACTGGAAAAGTTGAGATCGTGGCATTAGATAAAACAGGAACTATTACAAGTGGTGAACCAAAGGTAACGGATATACTGGCAGCAGATAGATCTTCTGAGGAAGAACTGTTAAAATTAGCTTATTCCCTGGAAAGTAAAAGTGAGCATCCATTAGCAAAGGCAATCGTGGCTTATGGAGAAGAAAAGAAGACAGAACAGATCCCGGTTACAGAATTTAAGGCACTTCCAGGAAATGGTCTGGAAGGAAAAGTGGGAGATGCAGATGTAAAAGGCGGCAGCCTGAAATTTGCCCAGAGCCAGACCGAGATCTCAGAAAAGATAAAAATCCAGGCAGAAAAGCTGGCAGAAGAGGGAAAAACGCCTCTTATGTTTATCAAAAATGGTATACTTGCAGGTATGATCGCAGTTGCCGATGTAATAAGAGAAGACAGCCCACAGGCAGTCAAAGAGCTGCAGAATATGGGTATTGAAGTAGTTATGCTGACCGGTGATAATGAGCGTACAGCTAAGGCCATTGGCCGTCAGGCCGGTGTAGACCGTGTCATTGCAGGTGTTCTTCCAGATGGTAAGGAAGAAGTCATCCGTAAATTAAAGGAACAGGGCAAAGTTGCCATGGTTGGTGACGGCATCAATGATGCCCCTGCCCTTACAAGAGCCGATATGGGTATTGCCATTGGTGCCGGTGCAGATGTTGCTATTGACGCAGCTGATGTAGTTCTGGTAAAGAGCCGCTTAAGTGATGTGCCTGCAGCCATCCGTTTAAGCCGTGGAACTCTTAGAAATATCCATGAAAACCTGTTCTGGGCCTTCTTCTATAACGTGATCGGTATCCCGTTAGCAGCAGGTATCTGGATCCCGATTTTCGGATGGAAATTAAACCCTATGTTTGGCGCAGCAGCCATGAGCTTATCCAGCTTCTGCGTTGTGACCAATGCATTAAGGCTGAATTTATTAAATATCAAAGACAGCCGCAAAGACAAGAAAATCCGCCGTAAAGCAGCCACTCCTGCAGGAGAAGCAGTTGCTGCGGCAGAAATAAATACAGAAACAAAAAAGGAGAATATGACCATGACAAAGACTATGAAAATTGAAGGAATGATGTGTGGACACTGTGAGGCAGCTGTTAAGAAAGCCCTGGAAGCATTAGACGGCGTAGCCAGTGCAGAAGTAAGCCACGAAAAAGGTACTGCTGTTGTAACATTAGAGAAGGACGTAGACAATGCAGTTCTTACAAAAGCGGTAGAAGATAAGGATTATAAGGTAGTGTCTGTTCAGTAAACAGTACAGAAACGAAATGTAAGGAAATGGGATCTGGATCATGTATCCGGGTCC
>JBNMGK010000156.1:0-6076 GCA_050872205.1 Enterocloster sp. | reverse complement strand
TTGCAGTTTGCGAAGAAATACTCCTGGAATTTTTCGCCGCTGATGGCTGTTTTCAGGAATTCCTGGTCGATTTCCTTTAAGATCGTCATGATATCCTTATGTGTGATCTTTTTTACACCGTCCAGGATCCTCTTGTTGCGCTGTTCCGGCTCCACTCTTTCCTTCGGATATCCGTGTCCGCTCTCACAGCCAAAAAGCTTTTCAAAAATATACTGAAGATGCAGTTCAGCTCCCCAGCCAAAGCCTTTTGCAAAAGGAAGAGCAATGGCATTTCCATCATTGATCTGCGCAAACATATACGCATCTTCCGGATCTGAAATATGACCGCAGAGAACGCCTGGGAAAGCATTGCATGCAAGCATAGCTCCTTCTCCGGTTCCGCAGCCTGTTACCACATAATCTGCAGCCTTTGAATTTAACAGGATAGCAGCTAAAAGTCCGTTCATGACATAAGTAAGCTGTGTATCATCCTCAGCTGTATACATACCGTAGTTATAAACAGTATGTCCCATTGGCTCTACTACCTTTTTTAAATTTTCACAGATCATTGCATTCTTTGCTGCCTGACTGTTTTCGTTGATCAATGCGATTTTCATATTTTTAAATCTCCTTCTATAATAATAATTTAATTTATGTTGTAGATATCCGATCAGCTGATCAGAAGATTAGGAAGCCATGTTACAATTGATGGAACATATGTGCATAATAAGAGCACAATAATCAATGGGATCAAGAACGGCAGGATCGACTTATAAAGCTGATCCAGCTTGATCTTTGCTATATCAGATATAACAAACAGGCATACGCCAAAAGGCGGAGTTACCTGACCGATCATCAGGTTCAGGACCATTACAACACCAAAATGTACCAGATCGATATTCAGATCCTTTACAATAGGAAGAAGCACCGGAAGCATTAATGTTAAAATTGCCCCCGGTTCCATGAACATACCCAGGATCAGAAGTACAATATTGATGATCAGAAGGATCACTGCCGGATTACTGCTGATATTTAATATGAAATCAGCGATCGCCCTGGATGCGCCCTCTTTTACCAGTACATAGGTAAAAAGTGTAGATGTTCCGATTATAAATAAGGTATTCGCTGAAGTAATGGCAGATTCCAGCAGACAGTTCTTAAAAGTCTTCCAGTCCATAGTACGGTAAACGATCAGCGCAATGACCAGAGAATAAGCAACCGCAATACTGGAAGCCTCTGTTGGTGTAAACCAGCCCGTTGTAAAACCAGCTAAAATGATAAGCGGTGTGATAAGAGAAAGGATCGAGCTGAAAAACTGTCTTACCAGAGCCTGGATGCGAAATGGATGGCGCTCAAACTTATACACAACCGCAAAGATAAATACCAGCACCATCAGGGCTACACCCATAAGCAGTCCGGGAACCACACCTCCCATAAACAGCTTTGCCACACTGACACTTGCCGTAGCGCCATAAATAATAAGCGGAATACTCGGCGGGAAAATCGGGCCGATAACAGAAGAAGCAGCTGTCACAGCACCGGAAAATTCATTAGAATAGCCATTTTTTGTCATGGCCTCCATTTCAATCGTTCCAAGACCGCCGGCATCGGCAGTGGCGCTTCCTGACATACCTGCAAAAATAATACTGGCTACGATATTTGCATGTCCAAGACCGCCAGGTATCCAGCCTACCATTTCTTTTGCAAAGTTAAAGATCTTATCTGTGATCTTACCTGCATTCATCAGATTTCCCGCAAGGATGAAAAGTGGTACTGAGATCAGCAGGTAAGAGTCAATACCTGTTACCATCTTCTGTCCAATGACCATCAATGGATAATCCAGGATCAGACAACCTAACACCGCGCTCGCACCAATAGAAATACTGATCGGGACGCCGATCAGAAGAAGAACTACAAATGTTGCAAAAAAGATTGCCATATCTATCCCCCTTAAGAAACCTTTTTCTCATGTTGACCCATAAACCGATCCAGAAGCTGATAGATCGTTTTTACAACAATATATCCGCCAGCGATCGCCATAGGTAAGAAATGCCAGGCTTTTGACAAAAACTGCATTGTTGAAAAATAACTGGTACTGTTGATCTTATACATGCCGCAATAAGCCGCTACCATGATGGCTCCAAGTTCAATGCTGAACACCTTATTGACCGTCCAGAACACTGTTTCTATCTTTTCAGGCACACGTACATAGATCATATCCAGTGTGATCAGCCGATCCTTATCATATAAAACGATCACTCCAAGGAAGGCCATCCACATAAAGAGGAAACCACACAATTCTGTTGAAAATCGAAAGGATTTATTAAAAAAGTTTCTTGCACACAATTCTGTAAGCATCATCACAACAATGCCTGCAACTAAAAAAACCAGAATGGCCGAAACAATCTTTACAAAAATATCTGTTATTTTTTTATACATGCGCATAGCAATTACCCCTTTTATAGAAGAGGCTATATCCTGATCAGACATAGCCTCTGTTTTGATATCAAATGGATATCCGGTCATCTGTACTTTGTTCGTTCAGAAGCCTGTCATTATTTTAAAATAGCATCCAGGATCTCCTGATCAAACCAAGACTCATTTGCGTAACGCTGATAATATTCTTTACCGCCTAATTTATCCTTAAAGCTCTGGATATCCGGTTCTTCATCAAACTCAACGCCTGCATCCTTCAGAACCTGAGTTGCTGTTTCATTGTCAGCAGCGATGGTGTCAAAGGAATACTTAGCTGCAACTTTTGCCTGTTCCTTTAAGATATCCTGATATTCAGCTGGAAGTTTTTCCCAGCTGTCTGCATTGGCTGCCATAGTACAACCCATCCACATATAATTGATGAAACTGAAGTATTTAATATCGTCATAGGTAGCATTAGCTACTAAATGGTAGGTAGCATTGTCCTGTCCTTCTGCTGTACCATTTGAAAGAGCAATCGCAAGTTCGTTTAAAGCAAGGGCAACTGGATTAGCACCCAGAGTTTCCCAGCAATCCAGATACATCTGGCTGGTAGGAACACGAAGTTTTAATCCCTCTACATCGGCTGCTGTATGTACCGGACGATTTGTTGTGGAGATCTGGCGCATACCATTATCACCTTCTGATAAATACACAAGACCTGTAGAAGGAAGATCTGCGAAGATCTTTTCACCGATATCGCTGTTTACTATCTCATATGCATCTTCCGCAGTTTCAAACAGGAATGGAAGATCCAGGATCTTTGCCTTGTCATAAAACTCTGTGAAGCCGGAGGTGCCTGCGAAAATAATATCAATGGTTCCCATACGGGCAGACTGCAGTGCCTCAGCATCGTTTCCTAATTCACCAGAATGATGGGCATCCAGTGTGATCTTTCCGCCAGATGCTTCCTCTACCAGTTTTTTATATTCAAGGATCGTTTTTGTAGGAACTGAATTTTCATTACCTGGGGAATAAAGTGTTAAAGTAACCGGATCCAGAGCATCCAGATCTGATGCCTCTGATTTGGCCGCTGCAGAAGATTCTTCTGTTTTTGCGCTTTCACTGGAAGCCGCTGCTGTTTCTGTTTTGCCTGAACCTCCACAAGCTGTTAAGGACACTGCCATAGCGGATGCCAATACGATAGATAATGCTCTTCTCATGTTTTTGTACCTCCCGTTTTTCGCACTTCCCAGCCCTTACTGGAAAGTACATTTTGTATGATTGTATGATGTCATCAAATATTATTATATCATCACATTTTTTAAAAACTATTGACCAATATACCAAATACCCCCTTTGTTTTTTGTAAGTATTGCACAAATTATTCTTTTATTTTTGCTTCGCTTTCTCTGCGCAGCCTGCATTGATAATTTTATTCAGCTATAAAGTACAAAAAAACAGACCATATTTAAGTGACTTGCTTAAATACAGTCTGTTTATACAATTACATTATTTTGACATTGAACGGTTAAGATCTACTGCCACCAGTTCCAGATGCTTCTGCATCTTTTTTTCACCAGTTTTTGGATCCCGTTTTTTAAATGCGTCCAGGATATCCTGATGAGGGCCAATGGCATTGACCGCATTCTGCGGGATATAAAAAGTACGGCTTCTAAAATCTTTTATATGCTGCTCCACCTGCTTGCTGATATTGATCAGCAGCTTATTTTTGCTGAATTCAACGATACAGGCATGAAATTTTTCATCATAGATCACGATCTGCGATACATCCTGCTTATCTACCGCATCAATAAACTTCTGGTGGATCTGCTCCAGCTGCATGATCTGTTCATCTGAGCAGCGTTCGATCGCCAGACGTACTGCCAGTGGTTCTACTGCCATACGCACTTCCAGAAAATCCTGCATCTCTACTTCATGTTCCGCAAACCAGTGGAAAATGTCTCCCAGTTCAACTTCCGAAGTTCTTGCCACAAATGCGCCTTTTCCGGGACGCAACTCCACATAGCCAGTTGCCTCCAGCATCCGAAAGGCCTCCCTGACCGTCCCACGTCCAACGCCCAGCTGCTGGCATAATTCTTTTTCTACCGGAAGCTTATCTCCTACTGATACTGTGCCGGAAAACAGATACTCTTTTATTTTTTCAACAACCTGCTGAACGACCGGAATACGTTTTATCGTCTCCACAAAAAATACACCTTCTTCTTCAGGATTTTGATGCCTGATCCTAATTTTGACCAATCATCTATTAAAGTTATCCTAATCTCAAAAGTATTTTTTGTCAATGTGTAATGATTTTTTCGTCATAATGAACTATAATTCACGCTTTTGCACAATTCATTGTGTGCATCTCATCATAACATCTGATTGTATAATGTCATACCTCATTCATAAGTTCCTTTTACAAGGAGCTTTCCGCCTTCCATCATCTTCTTGCCGCCTGCAATGACGGTATCTAAGGTAAGGTCATCCCGGATCAGAAGGATATCTGCGTCAGCGCCAGCCGAAATATGGCCTTTTTTCCCGTCGATCTCCAGTGCTTTTGCAACATTGGAGGTAAAATAGGTCAGCGCCTCGGCAAAGTCAAAGCCGCCTCTTGTTACTAAAGAGCACATCTGGGCGTACATATTACCTACGTCGGTAACACCCATTTCGATCAACATGCCTGCTTCGTCATAGTTGGACCAGCTTCCCTGTCCGTCAGAACTGAAGGTAATGTGATCCATAGGCACGCCTGCCGCTTTTGCTTCTTCTAACAGGGCCGGTACCGGGTCATGTCCAAGAAGTGGTTCCCCATTTACAAAATCTTCGCAGGTAAGGTCGATATATCCGCCCATTTTTGCCAGGCGCAGGCCGTCCACATACAGATCATGGTTGCGGTTCATATGGGTAGGCTGGAAGGTCTTTACCGGAATATCCGTTTCTTCCAGTGCCTCAAATACGGGATCTAATTTCTTTCTTCCGTCACCCATGTGCAGCACGATAAATCCAGGCTTTCCACTGATCATGCCTGCTGTACGCACGTCGCTTCCTAAACGGATCAGCTGGTCAACGGAAATATTCGGCGCTCTGTGGTCAGAAAGAGCCAGCTTTAA
This sequence comes from Enterocloster sp., assembly GCA_050872205.1. Classification (GTDB taxonomy): domain Bacteria; phylum Bacillota; class Clostridia; order Lachnospirales; family Lachnospiraceae; genus Enterocloster. The sequence goes on along the minus strand of JBNMGK010000156.1, from coordinate 569 downwards.
GCCCATGATCTCATCTACAAAAGCAATATCCTTTTTTACACTTCCTGTCAATGTTACAGGCGGATAGCCGTAAGCACCACAAAGAGCATAGGCGCTGATGCCTTCTTCTTTTAATGCCTTTACTTTTGCCAGCAGGTCTTCTACGCTGCGGGACATATCATCGGTTCCTAAAAGTCCTAAAACAGTAGTAATACCTGCTTTTAAAATAGAAGAAAGTTCGATCTCTGGGGTTCTGGTATGGAAGCTTCCTTCTCCGCCGCCTCCTGTTACATGGACATGGCGGTCAATAAGACCTGGTGTTAAACGCATTCCCTTTGCGTCAATGACCTGGCAGCCGGTTCCTCCTTCTAAATTTTCCCCTACTGCTTCAATCTTTCCTCCGCACACTAAAACATCCTTTACTCCAAGATATTCCGGTGCATATACATCTGCCTGTTTGAATAATATCATATTCGTTATCTCTCTATACTTTCTTATATATTTTGTACAAAAAGCCTTTTATTTAAGCCATTTGTACAATGATTCATTAAGTTACAAACAATGATAAACATTCATTAATGGGCGAAAAC
>JBNMGK010000268.1:0-4085 GCA_050872205.1 Enterocloster sp. | reverse complement strand
TGAAAGATACCTCCGGTGATATCACCCAGACAGAGGAATTTATCCGAAGAAATGCAGATGTAGGCTTTAAGGTATTTGGTGGAAAAGATACACTGTTATATGCAAGCTTCTGCATCGGAGCAGTAGGCGGCGTATGCACAGCAGGAAACTTTATGCCGGAACTGATCGTAGATATTTACAATAAATACGTGGCAGGAGACATGAAAGGTTCCCTGGAAGCCCAGTATAAGTTAAATCCGGTGCGTCTGGCTATGGACGGAGCCAGCTTCCCGGTAGCAGCAAAGGATATGGCGATCATGCGTGGACTGGCAGCTGGAAAGCCATATTTACCAAATCTTCCAACACCGGAAGGTGCGTCTTATGATAAGATGAAGAAAGAAATGGAAAAAGCAGGTCTGATCTAATATGAAACATACAGTTACATTAAGAAATGGAGTGCAGGTTCCGGCCTTAGGGCTTGGAACCTGGTTCCTTGGAGAAAATAAGTCCGCCAGAGAGCGGGAACTGGAAAGTCTGCGTGCAGGTGTTGCGGCAGGCATGACACTGATCGATACAGCGGAAATGTATGGAAATGGAAAAGCGGAAAGTCTTATAAAAGAGGTCATTTCTGATAGAAAACGGGATGATCTTTTTCTGGTATCTAAAGTTCTGCCAAGCAATGCGGGGAAACACCGTCTGGAGCGGGCATTAGATGACTCCATGAAACGCATGGGTGTAGAATATCTGGATCTTTATCTGTACCACTGGAGGGGAAACTATCCTCTGGAAGAAACCGTAGCAGAGCTGGAGCGTGTAAAAAAAGCAGGAAAGATCCGGGAATGGGGCGTTTCCAACTTTGATATTGATGATATGGAAGAGCTGTGGATGATCCCAGAAGGTCGAAACTGCCTGGTAAACCAGGTCCTTTATCATACCGGTTCCAGAGGCATTGAATATAGTTTGCTGCCGTGGATGAAAAAGCATGATGTGGCCTTAATGTCCTATTGTCCTCTGGCACAGGCTGGAACTTTAAGAAGGGGCATTTTAAACAACCCGGTTTTAAAAGAGATCGCCAAAAAGTATAATGCCACCGTAGAGCAGATCATGCTTGCCTGGAATATCCGGGATGGCCATACCATTGCCATTCCAAGAAGCGGCCGGGCAGAGCATACGCTGCTAAATGCCCAGGCAGATCAGATCCAGCTGACAGAAGCAGATTACAAGGCCATTGATCAGGCCTATCCGCCGCCAACCAGGAAAGAGTATCTGGATATACAGTAAAATTTCGTATCAATATTTGAACAAGATTATAAAAAGACAACTGACGTTTTTAGCAGCGTAGTTGTCTTTTTTTGTTGAGTATCAGTAATTATGTGAAAAATATATTGTGTGCAACAAAAATAAGTGCTAAAATAAATAATAGATAAAATATTATCTATTTTATGCATAAAAGTAGTATTTTGGATAAAATATTAGTAGTAAAATAAATGGAGCGTCTATGGAACAGCTTATATGGGAAACAGCAGAGGAACTGGATCAGAAGCTTGCGCAGAGAGTGCGCAATATCAGAAAACGCCGTTTGATCTCACAGGAAAAATTAGCTTCTTTAAGCGGCGTAAGCTATGGTTCGATCAAGAGATTTGAGTCCACAGGACAGATTTCTCTGATTTCTTTGACTAAGATCGCTATGGCTTTGGATATAGCAGATGAACTGAGAAATATTTTTACGCAGGTACCGTACAGAGATATCCAGGAGGTTATAAATGAAAAAAGAGGAGGGGGTAATGTTCACACTAAAAGAAGTAACAGAAAATGAAAAGAATATACTGTGGAATATCAATCAAAAGTACTTATATGAAATGACACAATATTATCCAGATGACATGGATGAAAATTGTGGGAGAAAATAACGGATATATATAAGCCTGATGTTTATCATATAAACGACGAAGAAACCGTTTTGGAATTTTCAAATAAATGAAACAATAAGCAATTTGTGGAGGTAACTATGAAAATAGAACACATTGCACTTTATGTAAATGACCTGGAAGGAGCCAGGAGATTTTTTATGAAGTATCTGGGCGCAGAGTCAAATGAGGGATATCATAATCCGAAAACAAATTTTCGTTCCTATTTTCTCTCATTCGATGATGGCGCACGGCTTGAGATCATGAACAAACCGGAAATGCCGGATCAGCCTAAAGACCTGGCGCGTACCGGGTATGCACATATCGCTTTCAGCGTGGGAAGTAAGGAAAAGGTAGATGCTTTGACTGCACGGTTAAAAGATGATGGATATGAAGTTGTCAGTGGACCAAGAACTACAGGAGATGGTTACTATGAAAGCTGCATCGTTGCGATAGAAGGCAATCAGATTGAGATTACGGTTTAGGTCTGACAACAAGGAGGAAAGGCGTGTGGGAACGCCAGCGCTGAAAGCGATGATATTTTGATCGTTATTTTACAGAGGCAGAAAGAAAAGCATATTTTATATTTAATGGTACAATATTAGTGGGATTTGCAATGCTTAACTCATATTCGTATATTAAACACCACCCGGACTTTGTAATTGCTGAATTTTGCATATTCTCGTCCTACCGGAGAAAGCATATTGCATCAGAAGCCGCTCATATGATCTTAGATCTGCATCCCGGAAACTGGGAGATCAAATTTAATGAGAAAAATACAGGCGCGAAAAAACTGTGGGAGAAAATAACAGATCAATATAAGCCTGATGTTTATCATATAAACGATGAAGAAACAGTTTTGGAATTTTCAAATAAATAAAACTATAAGCATCAAAATAGACAAAATAATTGAGAACACAAAAGGAGACTTAAGAAGAATATGGTATCAATTTATCTTCAAGGACTGTCATTGGGGCTTGCCTATGTAGCGCCCATCGGTATGCAGAATCTGTTTGTTATTAACAGTGCTATGAGTCAGAAATTGAGGCGGGCGATCGCAACGGCGTTGATCGTTGTTTTCTGGGATGTTTCTCTGGGTCTTGCCTGTTTTCTGGGCGTGGGCGCGCTGCTTGAGGCTTTGCCATGGATCCAGAAGATCCTCCTTGGCGGAGGCGGCTTACTGGTCATTTACATAGGCATTGGCCTGGTCCGCGCCAAGGCAGATCTAAGCGGTGGAAAGGATGTAAACCTGCCGCTTTGGAAGATTGCAGGTTCTGCTTTTATTGTAACATGGTTAAATCCCTAGGCGTTGATCGACGGAACCCTGATGTTGGGGGCTTTTCGTGCTTCTCTGCCTGCAGGGGGAGATCCATATTTTATTACCGGCTTTGCTTCCGCCAGCTTTATCTGGTTTAACTGTCTGGCGATCATTGTCCATATGCTTGGCAGTAAGATCAACGATCATGTCCTCACATGGCTGAACCGTATCTGCGGTACGGTGATCATCTGCTATGGGATCAAACTGCTTTATAGTCTTGTGCGAATGTTTCTAATATAAAAATCTGGACAAGTTTTATTTTCTGTGTTATATATTAAACCATGACTTTTTTCTGCCACCGGGTAGAAAAAAAATAAGCGTCAGAGTTTCTATCGTTAGGTCTTAGAAGATAGGAACCATGGCGCTTTATTTTTTATAAACTTGTAAAAGTAAAAAAGGAGAGATAAAATAATGTTCAGACCTATCAGAAAAAAGAAAAATGAGATCAGCACAGATGAAGCACTGGCTTTGCTGCAGGAAAGCCGCAGAGGTGTTTTGGCAGTAAACGGAGATGCTGGTTATCCTTATGCAATACCGGTTAATTATTATTTCGATAAGGAAAATAATAAAATTTATTTTCATGGAGCCCGAGCAGGACATAAGGTTGACGCACTGCGTGCCTGTGATAAGATTTGTTTCACTGTTTACGGACATGAAACGATCAAAGAAGAAGCATGGGCGCCATTTATGCAGAGCGTAGTTGTGTTTGGCAGATGCCATCTGGTGGAAGCAGGACCAAAAGCAACTGCAATGCTGAAACAATTTGCTATGAAATATTATCCAAATGAACAGATGGTAGATGAAGAGATTGCTATTGCAGGAAAAGCGGTACAGATCTTTGAGATAGAAATTGAACATCTCAGCGGTAAGGAAATACAGGA
>JBNMGK010000329.1:0-3316 GCA_050872205.1 Enterocloster sp. | reverse complement strand
GTTTATTTCTAAACTAATTTTATTTAACTGTTTATTTTAATTATTTTTTTATAATTTTTATACATTTTCGCGAAATCTGAGCATTTCATTTCTGAAAAAACAGAGGTATGATTGCTCATTGAAAATTTCATGTTGGGGAGGTTGCTCATTGAAGACTCAGATCTACAATTCCATATCATCCATGCCAGAGAAAACACAGAAGAATCTGGCTGCATTTCACAGATATCTGCTGGAACATGGGATGTCCACTCATACGGTTGCATCCTATATTTTCGGGGTGAAAAACTTTTTTTGCTATTATCATGAACTGACACCGGATAACATCAGTTTGTACAAGGTACAGTTGATGGATCATTATAAACCACAGACTATAAATGTGCGGATAAAGGCATTAAACTGTTTTCTTAAGTTTCAGGGAATTCAGGATTACAAAGCCCGTGTTTTAAAAATACAAACCAAAAAATATACGGAACATGTGATCAGTCAGGCGGATTATGAATATTTTAAAAGGCGGCTTCTGGAGGAGGAACAATTTACTTTTTATTATCTGGTGCGCCTTATTACTGCTACTGGTGTCCGGGTAAGCGAAGTGGTTGCTTTTGACGTGGAAGATGTAGATCGTGGGTACAAGGAGCTTTGTTCTAAGGGAAATAAGCTGCGCAGAGTTTACATTCCTACTGCCCTGCAAAGTGAACTTTTAAAATGGCTGGCGCAGGAAAACAGGAAAAGCGGGCCGTTGTTTTTAAGCCACCTGGGAAAACGCATTTCTATTTCCGGAGTGCGGGCACAATTAAAAGTTTTGGGATGTCGGTATGGTCTGGACCCAGAAGTAGTTTATCCACATTCTTTCAGGCACCGGTTTGCGAAGAACTTCATTGAAAATGGCGGTGATATTTCTTTTCTGTCTGACCTGCTTGGACACGACAGCATTGAAACTACACGGATCTATCTGCGGCGGACAAGTACGGAACAGGCACGCATTTTTAACCGTGTTGTAAACTGGTGATAATTTGTATTGTATTTATGAAAGAGGGCGTTTTATAAGAATAGATCATGAGAAATGCAGTGATCTGGGTGCGGCCCATGATGAGGAAGGCTATATAAAATATTTAAAAAGCCAGGGAGCTTCCCCAAACACCATACGAAGCTGTCTGACTGCAGTTCGTCAGTATAAGCAGCTTTATTCCTGCTTTGACAGGGAACATCTTTTACTTTACCGGGATTATCTTTTAAGCCACTATAAATCTTCTACTGCCGATAACCGTGTTTATGGGATCAACCGGTTTTTAAATTATATGACTCTTACTTATACTCACAAAGATTTCCCCGGCTCTTTCCGTCTGCCGGTTATACGAAAGCAAAATGTCTCTTTCCTGGATCATGTGATATCCCAGAAGGATTACGAAAAGCTAAAGCGATGTCTGAAACGGGATAAGGATGATTACTGGTATTTTGCGATCCGTTTTATGGCCTGCAGCGGCGCCCGGGTCAGTGAACTGGTGCAGATGAAGCAGGAACATTTGAAAATGGGATATATGGACCTGTATACAAAAGGCGGAAAGGTACGGCGGATCTATTTTCCGGAAAAATTGTGTCAGGAGGCACTGGCATGGTCTGAAGTTCGTCATGTAAACTCTGTTTTTCTGTTTACCAATCGCCTGGGTGATCCGATTTCTCCCCGGTGGATCCGCAGCCAGTTAAAGGTACTTGCAAAGCGGTATGGGATACCGGAAGAAACCATGTATCCCCACTCTTTCAGACACCGGTTTGCGAAAAATTTTCTGAAACGATTTCAGGATATTTCCCTGTTAGCAGATCTCATGGGACATGAAAGTATTGAAACAACGCGGATCTATCTGACAAAGTCTACCGAGGAACAGCGGGCCATGATCGATAAGATCGTTACCTGGTAGCGTTTTTGTAAAATATCTTCTAGGATGATAATGCAAATATTTTACATTTTATTTCATACCAAGGAGGATATTTTTATGAAAGAACAGATGAATGAAAATGAGAATGGCATGAGCGTAACTAAGAAACGGGTGCAGGCGCAGTTTCAGCGGTTTCTGGTGGAGAAGAATATGTCGGAGCAGACGATCACGGCTTATTCTTATGCTGTAAAACAGTTTTATGGACTGTATTCCCAATTGACAGATAAAAATCTGCAGCTTTATAAGGTATTTCTCATCGAGCGTTATAAGCCCCAGACCGTCAATCTGCGGCTTCGGGCTATGAACTGTTTTGTACGGTACCGTGAAAGTTCTCTGTGTCCGGTTTCTATGGTGCATGTGCAGCAGAAGGGATTTCTGGAACAGATCATCAGCCAGGCGGATTATGAGTTTTTGAAGCAGCGTTTATGGGACGACGGAGAATATAATTATTATTTCCTTATACGGCTTATGGCTGCTACGGGGGTGCGCATCAGCGAACTGGTGTTGTTTGAGGTAGAAGATGCGAGAAAGGGGTACCGGGATATTTACTCTAAAGGAAACAAGCTTCGCAGAGTGTATATTCCGGCTGCCTTGCGGAAGGCTTTTGAGGAATGGCCGGGATTTAGTGAACGGCAGGGCGGGATCTTATTTTTAAACCGGTTTGGCGCCCCGCTGTCGGCTTCCGGGATCCGTTTTCAGTTAAAGGTGTTTGCTGTGCGGTATGGCATTGACCCGGATGTTATGTATCCTCATTCTTTCCGGCATCGTTTTGCGAAGAATTTTATTGAAGTCTGCCCGGATATTGCACTGCTGTCAGATCTTCTGGGGCATGACAGCATTGAGACTACACGGATCTACCTGCGGCGGAGCAGCCGGGAACAGTACCGGATCGTAAACCAGGTGGTAAACTGGTGACTGCGGGGGCAAAGATCATGAAAACTACATTTACCTTTTCCGCTGACAGCACCATATCTGAAGATCCGGGATATGGCAGCCTGAGCCCTGATAGCCTGGAACTGACTCAATTCAAGGAATTTCTGCTCCGAAAAGGGGCTTCTGACAATACGATCCGCATTTATCTTCTGGCCGTCCGCCACTTTCTCTCCCATTCTGATGTCATCAGCCCTGAAAACCTGCAGGCACATAAAGCATGGTTGCTGGAGCATTACCGGCCTGCTACTGTAAATGTGCATATCCACGGCATTAATCAGTTTTTACAATATCTGGAAAATTCTTCTTTTAAACTTCCTGCCGTAAAATACCAGCAGAAGACCTTTCTTGACAATGTTATATCTAAAAGGAATTATGAGATACTAAAAAAGAGGCTGAAGCGGGATGAAAACTGGTTCTGGTATTTTGTAGTACGCTTTTTAGGCGCGACTGGG
>JBNMGK010000397.1:0-2434 GCA_050872205.1 Enterocloster sp. | reverse complement strand
TTCTGGCTGTCAACAGTCCGCCTGATGTATGCAATGGGAGAAAACAATTTCCTTCCAAAGGCATTTACAAAATTAAATCGTCATCAGCAGCCGGTATTACCAAATATCCTGCTGTTGATCATATCCCTGGTATTCCTGCTTTTACAGAATGCTACCACTTTTATGAATGACTTTTTCAATCTGATGAGCTTTGGCTGTGCTTGTGCATATGCGCTGACAATGATCTCAGCAATGCGGATCCATAAGAAATATCCAAACTGGGTATCTCCTTATAAATTAAAAGGTGGAAATTTTACAAGAGTATTAGCTCTTATAATCGCAGTAGTGATCGCTTTCTTCTGCACTTTAGGACAAAGCGCTGGCTCCTGGAAGTCTTTCGGAATTTATCTGGGAGTAGGAGTCCTTTTATGGCTGTGGATGGTCCTTGTAAACTGGAAAAAACATCCGGTAGAGATCGAAACGGTGGAAGGATTAAAGAAGTTTTAGAAACTTAATTTTGAACCTGTACGGGAAACCGTCTGGCATATATAATAACTATAATAGTTAAAACAATAACAATTTTATATGTAAAGGAGAATGTAAAATGGCTAAATTGGATGGTAAGGTTGCATTAATTACAGGAGCTGCTGCAGGACTTGGTGAAGGTATCTCTACCGCATACGCAAAATATGGCGCAAAGCTGATCATGGTAGACTTATCCCCAGAAGTAGAGAAGACTGCTGAAAAGCTGAGAAAAGAATACAACGCAGAGATCATTACCGTTGTTGCAAACGTAGCTGACCGCGCACAGATGGACGCAGCTGCTGCACAGGGTGTTGAAAAATTTGGTGAGATCAATGTTGCATGCTGCAACGCAGGTGTATGCCGTCTGGCTCCTTTTGAGGAAATGGATGATAAGACCCGTGATTTCCACATTGATGTAAATATTAAGGGTGTATGGAATACCTGTAAAGCAGTTATCCCATATATGTTAAAGCAGGGCGGCGGCAACATCGTTATCGCTTCTTCTGTAACTGGTGATATCGTTGCTGATGCTGGTGAAGCAGCATATGCTATGACAAAGGCTGCATTAGTAGGTCTGACCAAGTGCCTGGCTGTTGAGTATGCAAGCCGCAATATCCGTGTAAACTGCTCACAGTTAGGATATGCACGTACACCAATGGTTGAGAAAATGGCAGTTGAGTCCAATCCTGAAAACCCAGAGGCAGCAATCGCAGATATCGCTGTAGGTGTTCCTATGAAGCGTCTTGCAAAACCGATCGAAGTAGGCGAACTGTTTGCATTCCTTGGAAGTGACGAATCCAGCTACTTAACAGGATCCCAGATCGTTATCGACGGTGGCAGCACACTGCCAGAGACCATGTCCATTGGTACTAACTAAAAATAACTTGAAAATCAAATAAAACCGCACTATAATAGTAAAGAACTGGAAAAGGGGAGCTGGCAGTCAGCCGGCTGAGAGTGGGATATGTTTCCCAGACCCGTAACCTGATTTGGATAACGCCAACGTAGGGATATAAAACCGAGGTCTTTTTAGAGTGTGATCTTAGCGGATATGTCTGTTGCAGGCATATCCGCTTTTTCGTTGTCATGTATTACCGTTTTACCGTCAGAGATGAATGGGGCGGTGTCTGGCACGTTTTTCAGGTCTTCCAGGCGGCATATTGGGGGCACCACCTTATGACGCATAATAAAACGTGACCTGCAGTGGAAGATGTCTAACGTACATTGTATACATTGTGGGAATGCTGAGAAGGGAGAAGACGATTATGAAAACAGCATTAACGATCGCCGGAAGTGATTCCAGCGGAGGCGCCGGTATTCAGGCCGACATTAAGACAATGATGGCAAATGGAGTATTTGCCATGAGCGCGATCACAGCACTGACTGCGCAGAACACAACAGGAGTAGAGGCAATCTTAAATGCCACTCCGGAATTTCTTGGACAGGAATTAGACTGCATTTTTACAGATATTTACCCGGATGCAGTAAAGATCGGTATGGTATCAGACAAAGAGCTGATCTGTATGATCGCGGCAAAATTAAAACAGTATGAGGCAAAGAACGTGGTAGTTGACCCGGTCATGGTAGCTACCAGCGGGGCAAGACTGATCAGTGAGGACGCCATTGAGACCTTAAAGGCAGAATTATTCCCACTGGCAAAGATTTTAACACCAAATATCCCGGAAACAGAAGAACTGACCGGTATGAAGATTACCAGCGCTGCAGATATGGAAGCAGCAGCAAAGAAGATCTCTGAGACTTATCACTGCGCTGTTCTCTGCAAGGGCGGACATAAATTAAATGATGCAAATGACCTGCTCTGGAGTGAAGGAAAAGGCCGTTGGTTTACAGGAAAGCGCATTGATAATCCAAATACCCATGGAACCGGCTGTACCTTATCATCTGCCATTGCTTCCAACCTGGCAAAAGG
>JBNMGK010000292.1:0-3814 GCA_050872205.1 Enterocloster sp. | reverse complement strand
TCTCCGTCCATATATGGGTAGTAGCACACATCATCCTGGGACATGACGATAGGCTTCTTTCCTTCAGGAAGCATGATCGTTCCCCAGGTAAATACCGGATTTCCGCTTTCATCGGTGGTCTCATAGGCAATATCATGGATGCGTACCAGCACGTAGCCGTCATTATAAAGGGCGTCTAAGATCTTTAAAAATTCGTCTTTGGTGGTCATAACAGAGTTATAGCCTTCGGAACGTGTGTCCCCGTCAAAGGCTTTTGCTGTGTCCATGATCAGAGAGTGGAAAAATACATGGGTCACATTTTTTACATCAGCAGGTACCAGAGCATCTTTTTCAGACTGATAAGTGGAAATGGCTTCCTCTATGCGGGAGTCAGATGCAAGGGAGCTGTCCTGCTGCAAAAGCTCCATGGCCTTGTCATAGTCGTATCCTTTGGCAAGCCGGTCTGCCTGGTCAATAAGAGCCTGCACCGGATCTGGTTTTTCAGGGACGGAAGGATCATTTTTATCCGGTTTTTGGGTTGCCTGTGAGGCAGTGGCCGAAGCTGGAAGTGATCCTGGCTGCCGCTTTAAAACAAAACGTGAAAAGGCAAAAATACCGCCCCCGAGAACAAGGACGATGACAAAAAGAACTATAAAAGTAGGAAGGTGACGGGACAGGCGAAAGAAAAATCCCCTTCTGTTCCGGTTCTTCCGAAAATTTAAACTGCTCATAAACTACTCCTATTATATTTGTTTATAGAGAGTATAGCATAAAATGTACCACCTGGATATATCATAACGTGCTTTTTATTGATTTTTTAATATTAGCGTGGTATCCTAAAAATGAATTAAATCCAAGAGAATGTGAGGTCTCAAAAATGGGAGAAATGGTTAAAGATCCAAATTGCGCATATTGTGTGGAAGGAGAACTGTTAGCTAAGTTTGGTTATCCATGCTGCGAAATGAAGACAGGAAAGCTGTATGTATTCAAAGAGCAGAGCAAAAGAGGAAGAGTGATCTTAGCTCACAAAAAGCATGTCAGCGAACTGATCGAACTGACTGATGAAGAGAGAAATGACTATTTTGCAGATATTGCAAAGGTTGCAAGAGCCATCCACAAGGTATTCAATCCAGATAAGGTAAACTATGGTGCATACGGTGATACCGGACATCATTTACATTTCCACATCGTTCCTAAGTACAAAGGCGGTGAAGAATGGGGCGGCACCTTCGAGATGAACAGCGGTAAGACCATTCTTACAGATGCTGAGTATGAGGAAATGGCAGAGGCTATCCGTCAGGCATTAAAGGAAGTCTAAGAGAAAATCCATAAGAACTTTATAAAAAGTTAGAAAATATGGCTGTCTGCAGTATGAAAATGCTGGGGACAGCTTATTTTTTGCCATAAATTAGCGGTTCTCTCATATTTTATAAAGAAGAAATAACGCAGTGTGTCTGCAAGGGGGAATATATGGCAAAGAACCGGGGAAAAGGCCGCTTTTTTAGAATGACAGGACTGTGTCTGGCAGTCTGTATCTTTATAATGAGCAGCCTGTGTACTATTTACGGCGGGGAGCCGGTAATACCGGTATCAGCACCTGTAAGCGCAAATGCCCAGGCAGTTTCTGTTCAGGCGCCCTCAGCCATTTTAATGGAAGCATCTACAGGTAAGATTTTATTTGAAAAAGAAGCAGATGAAAGGCGCAGTCCTGCCAGTGTAACAAAGGTAATGACCCTGCTTTTGATCTTTGATGCCTTAAAAGCAGGCAAGATCAAAATGACAGACCAGGTGACTACCAGTGCCTATGCAAAATCCATGGGCGGATCCCAGGTGTTTTTGGAAGAAGGGGAAGTGCAGACCGTAGAAACTCTGATCAAATGTATTGTGATCGCATCGGGAAATGATGCGTCGGTGGCCATGGCAGAGTATATTTCCGGGACAGAAGAGGCCTTTGTGGATGCCATGAACAGGCGGGCAGAAGGGCTTGGAATGGTAAATACCCATTTTGTGGACTGCTGCGGGCTGACAGAAGATCCAGGGCATCTGACCACTGCAAGGGATATTGCCATTATGAGCCGGGAACTGATCAACTGCTACCCGGAAATACATAATTATTCTACTATCTGGATGGAAAACATCACCCATGTGACACGACAGGGGACCAAGGAATTTGGTCTTGCAAATACCAATAAATTATTGAAAATGGCTGCGGATTTTCAGGTAACAGGCTTAAAAACAGGCTCTACCTCAAAGGCAAAATACTGTCTTTCTGCGACAGCACAAAAGGACGGAGTCAGACTGATCGCAGTGATCATGGCAGCACCAGATTATAAGGCACGTTTTTCCGATGCCAGAAACCTGTTAAGCTTTGGATATGCCACCTGCAGGCTTTATGAGGATAAAGAAAAACTGCCACTTCCACAAATGGCAGTTGCAGGCGGAGTAAAGGATCTTGTTCCATTACAGGCAGAGGGCACATTTTCCTGGCTCAGTACAGAAGGGGAAGATCTGGGAAAGATAGAGAAAAAACTAGAACTGACAGAAAAGCTGGAAGCACCGGTAGCTCCTGGAACAAGGGTCGGTGTGATCGCCTATTATTTAAATGGGGAAAAACTGGGAGAACTTTCTGTTACGGCTGCAGAGGCAGTGGAACGGGCGGGATACCTGGATCATTTGCGAAAAGTCTTTAAAATCTGGAGCAGGTCGATTGACTTGCTCTTTTTTTCGTGTTATCCTATAAGAACCAGCAGGGAGGTCTCTCTGCTAAATTCTATTTTATTCTATTTATGATTTTGGCCATGTTCAGGCCTGTGTTTCACAAAAATACAAATAAATATTTTCGGTTTTAGTCTGCGAAAATACAATAGGAAGGGGGATTATTATTTAAAATCTGGAAGTCACATCTGAACTATCTGAAAACGAATTCTATATGCAAAATCTTTTAGTCTATGAATATTGATCCAAAGGGGGAAAAACAATTGAATACGAAAATATGGAAGCGGATATTGGCAGGAATACTGGCAGGAGTCCTTATTTTTACGGGAATCCCGTTTTCTGCTGCAGCAGAAGAAACACAGGTACAGATGATCATACGGGGAGATGCTTTTCAGAACCGGCAGATCAATATTTTCGGCCATAGCCACAGGTCTATTACCTGCTATTATGTAAATCCGGTAGAAGGCCATGTACCGGCTTTCTGCCTTCAGCCGGGAAAAAAGCTGCCAAATCATACAAAAGCTGGCTGGCAGCGTTACACTGCGTCACCAGATACTTCGATACCTGTCATAGGAGGTTTTGACCGGTATCTGCCTATGATGTTAGCTTATGAATGGGTGGTTTCCGGCAATTATTATGATAAGACCCGGTATGCAGTGGTCCAGACCTATTTCTGGGGCTGTCTGGCGGGTTATGAGCTGGACTGGGACGCCCAGGAGGCAACCATGCGTAAGCTGGAATGGGCCATAGGAGATGGAAGAGTCCTGTCATTGTTTGGTGAAATGAAATCGGCAGTGGAGACAGGACTTGCAGAATATGAGACCAACGGAGGAAGCAGCCTGCCTGCATGGAACGGACAAAAACAAAATATGACCTTAAAAGACGGACATTATGAGCTGACCTTAGATTTAGGGACCTGTGCACAGCTAAAAACTGCCGCCTGGCAGCTGCCGGATACCCGGTGGAGCTATAAGCAGGGACCGGGCGAAAACGAGATCACCTTTATTTTTCAGGGAGAAGAGCCTTCCGGGCGTATCAGCGCAGGAGAAATAGAGGGGATTAATGAACGATATTATGCCTATTTATTTAATCCGGGAGAAAATTTCCAGATGCAGATGGG
>JBNMGK010000013.1:0-20549 GCA_050872205.1 Enterocloster sp. | reverse complement strand
GTACTCATTCCTGAATAAAAATGAGTCAGGTGGGTATATCCATGCTGGATCGCCTCTTTTACATCATCACAGGTAGCTGCTGTGTGTCCAATGCTCATCAGTACGCCAAGTTTGCTTAAACGGTCACCCATTTCCATAGCTCCAGGCAATTCCGGGGCAACAGACCAGCGGCTGATACAGCCGTCTGCATATTCATAAATATGCATATAATCTTCCGGAGAAGGAGTACGGATATAGTCCTCGTTCTGAGCTCCTTTTTCTGTAGGACTGAAATAAGGTCCTTCCAGATGCATACCTGCAAGATGAGGCATATTTTCGGTGATCCCTCTTGCTTTTTTGAAGTTATCAATGCAGAGGAAAAGGTCTTCATTGCTGCTGGTTAATGTAGTTGGGAAAATAGTAGTAGTACCGTGATGCAGATGAAGACGTGCTGCAGTCAGGATACTTTCCACATCGCCGTCCATGAAATCACATCCGCCGCCTCCATGGGTATGTGTGTCAATAAAGCCAGGGGACACATAGAGTCCGGTGCAGTCTATAGCAGATGGAAGATGCATCAGAGTTTCATTCATAGGACCAATGCCAGTGATAAGTCCTGTCTCAGTGTCAAATTCCACATAGCCGTCAGATTGGATATGATCTTCCAGGATCACATTTGCGTGGATCAAAGTCTGTTTCATAATAGGTTGCCTTTCATATTACGTTAAAGTTATGTTTTTCATATTACTTTTTGTTCTGCAAATTTTCAGTAAATATCATACTGTAGAAAAAGTTTGAGTGTCAATGAAAAACATGTACAAAGAATGAGGCAAGAAATTGGTAAATGTGCATATTGACCATAAAAGAAAAAAGTTTTAAGCTATTTTTTGTAACGTTAACGTTAACGTTATCGATTAAGTTAAACCGAGGGAGGATGTAGAGTGTCGGGAGAGCAGGCGTCAGGTGTTACATTAAAAGACATTTCCGAAAAGATGAATGTCTCGATGACATCTGTGCATAGAGCAATTTATGGAAAAGAAGGAGTCAGTGACAAGCTTCGCAAACAGATCATAGAAGTGGCAGAGCAAATGGGATATGAACCCAATTATGCAGCTTCTTCCATTAAGAGAAAAGCGATCCGCATTGCGGTTGTGCTTCCTTCTCCAAAAGAACTGGGAACTTTGTACTATGCGTATTTGTGGAAAGGCTACAGAAGTGCATTAAAGGAAAACCGTTCCTTAAATGTAGAAGCGGATGAGTACGAAGTGGAAAATGAAGAAGAACAGATCCAGATATTAAAAGAGATCGCAGACGAGGATGGCAAATCTTACAATGCGGTACTTACTTTTTCCTATACGCACAGTCCGCAGGTGCTTCGCCAGTATGAAAGACTGACTGCCATGAAGCTTACGGTGATGGTCTTAGATGATCATATTGAGGATATACAGGGACTTTACTGTATTCCTTCCAATGACCGGATCATTGGTGAAATGTGCGGAGAGGTATTTTCCCTGATGCTTCCAAAAGAGGGAACCATCCTGATATCCGCAGGACGAAAGGGTTCTCCTATCCATGTGAATACTGTTAACGGTTTAAAACAGTATTTAAGTGAACAGGGAAGCAGGCTTAAGGTAGAAAGCCTTCCTTATGACGAGGATACTTACGAAGGATTTTGCAAGGGCCTGAAAATGTATGATGACGTTGTGGGAGTATTCTCACTGATCGCCAGAAACAACCGCCCTATGGTGAAAGCTCTGGAAGATACAGGCATGATCGGAAAGCTGAGAGTGATCGGAGCCGATTTAAACCAGGAAAGCGCAGAGTTTTTACGTCAGGGAAAGATAGACACCCTGATATATAAAAATCCTTACGATAAAGGGGTGATCGGATTTAATACTCTGATCGATTACCTGGTAAAACATACAGAACCACCGCAGAATATTCAGTGTGTGATCAGTATGGTATTTAAAACAAGTCTTCATTTTTACGAAGATGTGATCAAATTGTAAACCAATCATCAAAATATAAACATTAAAAAAGGAGAGATATTATGAGAAAGAAAGGTTTATTAATGGCAACAGCAGTAATGGCATCTATGGCACTTATGGCATGTGGTTCTGGAAGCTCCAGCACAGCAACCACTGCAGCAGATGCAGGAAAAACAGAGGCAGCAGCAACTGAGAAAGCAGAAGAAAGCAAAGATGCTCCTGCAGCAGATGAGCAGAAATTCAGCCTGAAGCTGGCAGAAAACCAGTCCAAGGACAACCCTGTATCTGTTGGCGTACAGAAGTTTGCTGATCTGGTAAAAGAAAAGACAAACGGCAGCGTTGAGATCGAAGTTTACCTGGATGGTACTTTAGGTACTGAAAATGAGACCATTGACCAGGTACAGGCAGGAACACTGGATTTTGCACGTATTAATACTTCCGCACTTTCTTCTACTGCTGATGAAGTTGGTGTATTTACACTTCCATACATTTTCACAAGCACAGAACAGAAGTACAAAGTTCTGGATGGCGAGATCGGCCAGAACATCAGTGACTCACTGGAAAAATACAACATTGTAAGCTTAGGATACTGGGAGGCAGGTTCCAGAAACTTCTATACCACAAAGAAGCCAATTACCTGTGTAGCTGATATGAAGAGCATGAAGATCCGTGTACAGCAGTCTGATATTGCGATCAAGATGGTTGAAACACTGGGCGCAGCAGCAACACCAATGTCTTACAACGAAGTATATCAGGGCTTACAGACCGGCGTTATCGATGGTGCTGAAAATGACTTCGTTTCCTACTATACCTCCGGACATTACGAAGTAGCAAAGTACTTCTCCATGGATGGACATATGGCACCTCCTGCAATGCTGATCATGAGCAAGACCGTATGGGATAAGATGAGCGAGAATCAGCAGAATGCTATTCAGGAAGCAGCAAAAGAAGCACGTGAATGGCAGCGTCAGGCTATGCAGGATTATCAGGAAGAATCAAGAAAAGCGGTAGAAGAAAAAGGCTGCGAAGTTATTGATGTAGATGTTAAGGAATTCCAGGATGCTGTAGCACCTATGTACGATGATTATCCACAGTACAAAGATGTGATCGAGCAGATCCGCAGCATTGAATAAGACTTGTTTGTAAAGGCTGAGTTTGGAGGATATCAGGTATGGAGGAGACGAAGGATAAGCTGAAACCTGTGCGTGAACTGGTGCAAAAGTTCATTAACATGGAAAAGCTTTTATGCAGTCTTATGCTGGTCATCATGGTGGTGATCACATTTACGCAGGTAATCATGCGTTTCATTTTTAATGCACCTTTTAGCTGGTCAGAGGAGATTACATTGATCCTTCTGGTGTGGTTCGGATATTTATGTATGCCTATTGACATTTTTTCCGATTCTCATGCAGCGTTATATTTTCTTTATAATAAGCTGCCTTCCCCTGTAAAGAAGGCAGCAGATCTGGTCCGTCATGGTCTGCTGATCTGGCTGTTTGTGGAAATGATGATCTATGGTATGACCATCACCAAGCTGAATCTTCCAAAACTCCAGCCGGCAACCAGAATCTCACAAGGGTGGCTTTTTGCCCCCCTTGTAGTAGGCGGCGGCCTGATGCTGATATATAGTATTTTAAATCTGATCTCTACGATCTTAAAGCCGCTTTCTGAATACAAGAAAGAGGCAGAGACTGAAAAAGATATTGCGCAGTTAAACAAGGAAAGAGGTGGTACAGAATGAATGAAATGGTTATGGGAACCTGTATTTTATTTGGCGTCCTGATCGTATTAATGGCATTTCGTTTCCCGATTTCATTTTGTCTTGCCATTTCTGCCATGGTAACAGGTGCATATCTGCATATTCCGTTTATGAACCTGTTCCAGAAAATGTCAACAGGTATTACAAGCTTTACTTTCATGTGTGTGCCGTTCTTCATTATCATGGCGCAGATCATGACAGAGGGCGGTATTGCAGACAGGCTGACGGGATTTTGTAATGTCATAGTAGGTCGTGTACGGGGTGGTACAGCCATTGTTAACTGCCTGAACTCCATGTTATTTGGCGGTATTTCCGGTTCTTCTATTGCAGATGTTACCAGTATCGGTGCTCTGCTGATCCCAATGATGCAGAAGCAGGGATATGATACAGATTATTCTGTAGCAGTAACCTGTACCTCTTCTGTAGAAGGTGTTATCATTCCGCCAAGCCAGAATATGATCTTCTATGTAGTAGCAGCAAGCAGCGGCTTATCCATCAGTACCATGTTTATGTGCGGTTATATTCCAGGTGTTCTTTTTACAGCAGCTCTTTGTCTTACTTCTTATATAATTGCTGTAAAGAAGAAATATCCGGTCTCAGAGGCACATTCTTTAAAAGAAAACATTACCATTGTACGTCAGGCACTTTTAGGTCTGGTAACTATCGCAATTGTGGCAGTTGGAACTTCTGCAGGTGTCTTTACTGCAACAGAAGCAGGTGCGGTGGCAGCAGTTTATGCATGGTTTATCACTACTTTTGTATATAAGACCATGACTTTAAAGAAAACATTAAAATGTTTCCTGAACGCACTGCCAACACTGGGAACCATTATGGCAATCATTGCAACTTCCAGTGCATTCAGCTATGTACTTTCTTATTTGAAAGTACCAAGCCGTGTAGCAGAAATGTTCCTGTCTGTATCCAGCAGTCCGGCAGTTATTATGCTGTTAATGCTCCTTTTAATGGTAGTTCTGGGATGCTTTATGGATATGGGTATTCTGATCATTCTGTTAACACCTATCTTATATCCGGTAGCAACACAGATCGGATACAATCCATATCATTTTGGACTGATCCTGGTATTAACCTTAGGTCTGGGACTGTTAACACCGCCTGTAGGTACTTCCCTCTGGGCCGGCTGTGCTATTGGTAAAATACAGATTGAAAAATGTATAAAAGGCTTTTTGCCATTCTATCTTACATACATTGTCGTATTGGCTTTGATCATCCTCTTCCCGCAGATCTGTCTGTTCCTGCCAAGAGTATTAGGCAATGTGGTTTAAGGAGGTTTTATTTTGAAGAGCTTAAAGAAAGATAAACTGGATATCAGAATCTATGATACCAGAAAAGAAATGGGAGCAGCAGCTGCAGCGGATATTGAAGCGGCTGTGTGCGAAGTATTAAAAACAAAGGATTGCTGCAATATGATCTTTGCAGCAGCTCCTTCCCAGAACGAAGTGCTGGAAGCACTGGCAGCTTCTGAAAAGATTGACTGGAGCCGTGTAAATGCTTATCATATGGATGAGTATATTGGACTGGCTCAGGATGCACCTCAGGGATTTGCAAACTTCCTGCGCAGAGGTCTGTTTGATAAAGTACCTTTTGCATCTGTTAACTGTCTGGACAGCACTAATGAGCCAAATGCAGAGTGTGAAAGATATGGAGCATTATTAAGCGCAAATCCAACGGATATTGTATGTATGGGCATTGGTGAAAATGGACACATTGCATTTAATGATCCTCATGTAGCAGATTTCCATGATACACATAAGGTAAAGATCGTAGATCTGGATGAGACCTGCCGTATGCAGCAGGTACATGATGGCTGCTTTGAGTCATTGGATCAGGTGCCAAAGCAGGCTTTAACACTTACCATTCCAACTCTGACAGCTCCAAAGTATGTATTCTGTGTAGTGCCGGCTTCTACCAAGGCAGCAGCAGTTGAGCGTACAGTAAATGGACCTGTTTCTGAAACCTGTCCTGCAAGTATTTTACGTCAGCATGACAGAGCAGTGCTGTATCTGGATAAGGATAGTGCAGCAAAGCTGGATTAATGATCTGAAATGAAAAACTAAAGAAATCAAAAGAAAAATCAGGAAGAAATTCTTATAAAAAGAAGATCTTCCTGATTTTTTAATCTTTTTCTATTTGATTTCGCTTTTTCCGGTAGGACCCGTCCACCAGACCTTCCAGATACGCTTCTGCCCGCAGCCTGTTAGAAGGACCAAGCTGGTTGTAAAGCTCCAGTAAGTATTCCTGCTGTTTGCTTAAAACGGCCTGACTGCCGTCTGTACTGTAAAATTCACCCATAGAGATACCAAAAACCTGGCAGATATGACGGATGGTAGGAATACTGGGCACAGTGGTGCGGCGGAAAAGATTTCCTATGCTGTTTGGGGAAATGTCCATTTCCTTTGCAAGGCGGTAATGACTCCAACCGCGGTCATTACACAGCTCTTCTATGCGGTCCAGTTCAAAACTCATAATCCGTACGCTTTTTCTATAACCGAACCCTTTATAAAGGTAAAAATACGGTTACAAAAAGGCTTCTCCTTCTATAGGGTATAATCATAATATTATTTTATCCCAGTTAAGTAAAAAACATTAGCTTGAAAATACGTGTATAATATATGCACTATATAATGCATACAGGAAAATCAAGTGGAAAAATCATCAGGATTATGATAGACTGATACCAACGGCGTACTTTTTAAAGAACGCAAAAGAAAAGCAAAATCTGCAAATGAAAAATGGAGGCGGGACAGATGAAAAAGTTTTTAGAAGAATTTAAAGCCTTTGCTTTAAAAGGAAACATGATCGACCTGGCTGTAGGTATGATCATTGGCAGTGCATTTACATCCATTGTCAGTTCACTGGTTAATGATATTTTTATGCCGGTGCTGAGTATTTTTACTGGAAAAATTGATTTTTCCAATATGTTTATTGCCCTGGATGGAAACAAATATCCTACATTGGCAGCAGCCAATGAAGTGACAGCAACTATTAATTATGGCGCATTTATCACTCAGGCGATCAATTTCTTATTAATGGCCTTTGTTGTATTTATGGTCATTAAAGCTATCAACAAACTGGAAAAAATTGGAAAAGCTCCAGAAGCACCAAAGGCACCTACAGAGAAAGAGTGTCCTTACTGCAAGAGCATGATCCCAATTAAAGCAGTTCGTTGTCCACACTGTACATCTGAACTGGAGAAATAAAACATGCGTTACCATAACATAACGAAAGACGATATGCTTAACGGAGAGGGGCTGCGGACTGTGCTTTGGGTGGCAGGCTGCAGCCACAATTGTCCTCAGTGCCATAATCCTGTGACCTGGGACATAAATGGTGGTTTGGTGTTTGATGAAGCTGCCAAAGAAGAACTGTTTGAAGAATTGGAAAAAGACTATATTTCCGGTGTGACTTTCAGCGGCGGTGATCCGCTCCATGAAAAAAACAGGGAAGAGATTGGAAAACTGGTAGCAGAGATACGGGAAAAATTCCCGGATAAGACCATATGGCTGTATACAGGTTATAACTGGGAGGAGATCTGTGATCTTCCATTTCTTTTAAATGTGGATGTGCTTGTTGACGGAGAATTTAAAATAGAAGAAAAAGACAACAGCCTTCACTGGAAAGGCAGCGCCAACCAGCGGGTGATCGATGTAAAAGAATCCCTGAAAACAGGAAAAGTACAGCTTTACAGGGAACACTAAAATTAAAAGGGAGAAAAACAAAGCCAATTATGGAAAGAATCGCAAAGTTTCACAAAGTAAGCTATGAGCAGTTTGAAGGTGACTGGAAAGATACCTTTGGTCCTACAGACACAGAAGAGATAAAACGCATTTACGAAGGGATCCGTCTGCCAGCCAGAGCAACCGCTGGTTCTGCAGGCTATGATCTTTACACACCAGTGGCGCTGACGATCCACCCAGGTGAGATCGTAAAGATCCCTACTGGTATCCGCGTGGAAATGAACGATGGCTGGGTACTGGCTGTATTTCCAAGAAGCAGCCTGGGATTTAAGTACCGTTTACAGCTAAATAATACAGTTGGCATTATTGACAGTGACTATTTCTTCTCTGATAATGAAGGTCATATTTTCGTGAAACTGACCAATGACACAAAAGAAGACAAGACTGTAGAGCTGGCAGAAGGCGCTGGTTTTGCCCAGGGAATCTTCCTGCCCTTTGGCATTACAGTGGATGATGACTGTACAGAAGTAAGAAACGGTGGTTTTGGCAGCACAGACAGCAAGAATTGAAAGAAGCAGGAGAAATTATGGGAAACAGACCTGTAAACAGAAGCAGGAGAAACACCGGACGTACCGGTCATTACAGAGGAAATGGCAGGTCGGATGCCTTAAGGCGGCGCAGAAGGAGAAATCGCAGACTAAAAGCAGTCTTTCTCTGGCTGGTCTGCATTGCACTGATCGCTTTACTTATTTTTGGCGCCGTAAAGCTGGTAGGAAAATTTGCCGGCTCTGGAAAGGACCAGTTAAGAAAAGAAGGAATTGAAAAATTAAATGCCGGTGATCTGGAAGGAGCCGTGGCAGATTTTGACGCTGCTTTGGAAAAATCTGGAAATAAATCCAATAAGCCATCCCCGTTTAACGCAGATGTACTGTGGTACCGGGCAGAGGCAGAGCTTTTATTAAAAGATTATGAAGCGGCTTCCCATACCTATGACCTGATCGCAGAGCAGGGAGGAGACAAGATATCCTGTCTGTATATGAAGGCGGTATGCGCAGAGAAGCTGGAAGATAAAGACTCGGCTGTTTCTTATTACAGAGAAGCACTGGGACAGGAAAAAGAAGGCGAACGGTCTGCTGGCTTCGAGGAAGCTCTCACAGCAGCAGGTTCTGCCTGCGTAAAAGCCCAGGATTTTGACACAGCAAAAAGTCTTTATGAAGAGGCATTAAACAGTGGGAAAACAGGAGAAAAACTGGAAAGCAGGATCTATAACCAGCTGGGCTTATGCCAGATGGCTGAAGAGGACTATAACACAGCTGCTGATTCGTTTGATAAGGGATATAACGCACTGATCACCGGATACAAGGCTGGAACAGGAGCAGAGTTAGAGCAGGCGGCAGCGGCTATTCCACAGGAAGATGCTGCCGGGCTGGCACTTTTAAAGGAACTGGCTTACAACAAGGCAGTATGCCTGGAATATAGTGGACAGTATCGTACAGCCCAGGCGGAGTTTGAGCATTATATTTCTGTATTCGGAGCAGATGAAAATGCCCAGCATGAGATCGACTTTTTAAAGACCAGACAGGAGGAATCATAAACCGGTGATTGATTTAAGTAAACTGGAAGAACGGGTCATACTGGCAGCGGTAAGCACCAGCGAGACAGATCAGGCGGAAAGCTCTTTAGATGAGTTAAAAGAACTGGCAGATACTGCCGGGGCAAAGACCGTAGGCCGGGTGATCCAGAACCGTGAAAGTATTCATCCGGGAACCTATCTGGGAAAAGGAAAGCTTCAGGAACTGCGTGAAATGCTTTACGAAACAGGGGCCACAGGTGTGATCTGTGACGATGAACTTTCACCGGCCCAGCTTAAAAATCTGGAAGATATTCTGGATACAAAGGTCATGGACCGTACTATGGTCATTCTGGATATTTTTGCAGCCAGAGCCAATACAAGAGAAGGAAAGATCCAGGTAGAGCTGGCTCAGTTAAAATACCGCGCCATTCGTCTGGTAGGAATGCGTTCTTCCCTTTCAAGACTGGGAGGAGGTATTGGTACAAGAGGACCTGGTGAGAAAAAGCTGGAGACGGACCGCCGTCTGATCCACCAGCGCATTGGACAGTTAAAAAAAGAGCTGGAAGATGTAAAACGCCACCGTGAGGTCACAAGACAGCAGCGTGGAAAGGACTATGGGCTGTCAGCTGCCATTGTAGGCTATACAAACGCAGGAAAGTCTACGTTATTAAACCGCCTTACAGGTGCAGGAATCTTAGCAGAAGATAAGCTGTTTGCAACCCTTGATCCAACCACCAGAAGTTTTACGCTGGCAGATGGCCAGCAGATTCTTCTTACAGATACCGTTGGATTCATTAACAAACTGCCCCATCATCTGGTAGAAGCATTTAAAAGTACACTGGAAGAGGCACGTTACAGTGATATTGTCCTGAATGTAGTGGACTGTTCTGATCCACAAATGGACATGCATATGCATGTGGTAAAAGAGACTCTTCGGGAACTGGGCATTACAGACAAGACGGTTGTTACTGTATTTAATAAGATCGATAAATTAGAAGAAAGCGGTCTGCCTGTTCCAAGAGATTTTTCAGCGGATTATCAGGTCCGTATCTCAGCTAAAAGCGGGGATGGCTTACATGATCTGGAAGAGATCCTTGGAAATATCATCCGCAGCAGGAGAGTTTACCTGGAAAAGGTGTATCCTTATGCACAGGCAGGAAAGCTGCAGAGCATACGTAAATACGGACAGCTGCTTTCAGAAGAATATACAGAAGAAGGCATAAAAGTAACAGCCTATGTGCCGGCAGAACTGTTTGCCGGGCTGTATGGGGATATGCCGGAAGAATAAGGCTTAAAGGAATGAGATAAAGATTCCAGGAGAAAAAAGGCTGCCGCAAAGGGAACATGCGGCGGCCTTTATGCACTTTCGTGCATTTACAAAGGAGAGCATGAAACAGGATCGGACATTATCTGCGGGCTTTTAAAAGTGCTGTATCCACTGCTTTTAAAAGGGCAGAACAGGTATAGCGGGAGGACTCCGGGAAAGTCAGGTTTTCAGTAGACTGGGTGCTTAGGATCTGAGGGGCCAGTTCTTCCATGGACGGCTGCATCAAAGGGTACATGGTGGAAACTGCTTCGTTTAAATGCACCAGGCTCACATCTAAGATCTGGTCGCTGTCAACAGTCACTTCCACGTTTACCTGTTCATTTCCAAGGGTAAGGCTGGCGCTGTAGAGGCCGGGTATGTAGAGACTGGCAGATGGAGCTGCTTTCTTTGCAGGCCGGAACATAATAAAGCACAGGATGAGTGAAAGAAGGGCAAGACCAATAAAAATGCCTGTGTAAATGACTTCCTTCATCCGCAGCACAACGATCTTTGTCTTTGAACTCATAGGAAAGACCTCTGGGGGAATTTGTTACAGCATATGAAAGGAAAGGTAAAAATATGTCATTGCAGTTTATTGCAGGAGGCAGCGGCTCCGGAAAAACAAGATATCTTTACGAAAAGGTAATAAAAGAATCACAGGAGCATCCGGATATACAGTATCTTTTTATTGTACCGGAGCAGTATACCATGCAGACCCAGAAGGAGTTAGTGCGCCTGCATCCCAGACATGGCCTTTTAAACATTGATGTTTTAAGCTTTAAACGTCTGGCTTACCGGGTATTTGAGGACCTGGGAGTGCAGCTTCCAGTGGTTCTTGACGATATGGGAAAATCCATGGTCATCCGAAAGGTAGCGGGAAAGCTGAAAAAAGACTTAAATCTCTACGGCGGACATTTAGAGCAGCCTGGTTTTATCAGCCAGTTAAAATCACAGATCTCAGAGTTGAGCCAGTATGGTGTCAGTGTAGAAGATCTGGAAATGGTGGAAGAAGAGACAGACCGCACTCTTTTAAAAGAAAAACTGGGAGATCTGAAGACTATTTATAAAGGTTTTAAGGATTATATAGAGTCCCATTACATTACAGCAGAAGAAATTTTGGATATTTTATGCAGAAAACTGCCCCAGTGGGAACCATTAAAAAGCAGCGTGATCTTACTGGACGGCTATACCGGTTTTACGCCGGTGCAGTACCGCCTGGCAGAGCTGTTTATGATCCATGGAAGAGAGGTTTTATGCTGTATTACCGCAGATCCCAGAGAAATGCTGTATAAAGAATGCAGTATGCAGCATTTATTTTACATGGGCCGTCATACGGTGTGCAGATTAAAGAAAATGGCAGAGGAACACCACATTCCGATAGAAAAAGAAGTGTGGTGCGATCACAGACCGGCCTGGCGTTTTAAGGACAGTTCAGAACTGGATTTTCTGGAGCAGAACCTGTACCGCTATAATGGAAAAATATGGGAAAAACAGCCAGAGGATATCCTGATCTACAGAGGAAAGAATCCGGCAGAAGAAACTGCATATGTATGCAGCTGCATTAACGAAAAGGTGCAGAAAGAGGGACTGCGTTACCGGGATATGGCGGTAGTTACAGGAGATCTGGCTTCCTACGGAAAAGAGATCGCCCACCGGTTTGATGAGGCGGGGATCCCTTACTTTTTAGATGATAAGAAAAGCATTCTGGAAAATCCTTTTATTGAACTGATAAGAGCAGCTTTAGATGCAGTAAAAGACTGTTCTTATGAGAGTATTTTTCGGTATTTAAAGACAGGTTTTGTATATGATGAGCAGTATCCCACAGAGGTGGCCCAGGTGCTTACGGACCGTATGGAAAATTATGCGAGAGCGTTGGGCATAAGAGGCTGGAAAAACTGGGATATGACCTGGGAGAAGCCATGCAGAGGCAGTGAAAGACTGAATTTAGAAGAGCTGAACCAGTACCGTATATGGGTGTTAGAGCCATTAAAAACACTGCGTCAGGCATTTAAAGAAGAAAATGCCACTATTTCTTCTGTTACTACCGTTTTGCGCCAGGTCCTTGAAACTATGAAATTAGAAGAAAAACTGGAAAGCTTCAGCGCTTATTTCCTGGAGCGGAAAGAACCGGGAGATGAGAACCGGGCCAGAGAATACAGTCAGGTCTATGAGCGGGTCATGGAGCTGTTAGAACGGTTAGAGGGCCTTTTAGGGGACGAAAAGGCGGATATGAAAAATTATATCCAGATCCTGGATGCAGGTTTTGAAGAGATCAAGATCGGCGTGCTCCCTGCAACAGCAGACCAGGTAATGATCGGAGATATTACCCGAAGCCGTCTGGAGTCTGTAAAAGTATTATTTTTCACAGGTGTTAACGAAGGCATTGTTCCTCAGAGAAAGGCGGGAGGAAGCCTGCTAAATGACGGGGACAGAGAGGTATTTAAGAGCCTTCATATGGAGCTGGCGCCTACAGCAAGAGAAGAAGGCTGTATCCAGAAATTTTATCTCTATCTTATGCTTTCCAAGCCTTCCAATCAGCTGGTGATCACCTATGCAGCCATGAACAGTCAGGGAAAAAGCAGTCATCCCTCCAGTCTGGTAAGTGAGATACGCAAATTATTCCCGGAATTGGTGCAGAAAGAGGAAACATCCATTGAGCATCCGGTGTGGACGGCCAGAGATGGTTTACAGCAGCTGATCGCAGGACTTCGGGAAGCGGGAGATAAAAATCTGGATCAGTTAAAAGAAGTCCAGGGAGAATTTCTGGAACTGTTCCGCCGGTTTTATGGAAAGGAAGAGTACAAAAAGCTGGTGGAAAAACTGACAGATGCAGCCTTTTTTGTCTATGAAGATAAGGGGATCGGCCGGGCGGCAGCCAGAGCCCTTTATGGTCAGAATTTACAGGGAAGTGTTACAAGGCTGGAGCAGTTTGCGGCCTGCGCCTATGCCCACTTCTTAAAATATGGCCTTGAATTAATGGAACGACAGGAATACCAGTTAGAGGCAGTGGATATGGGAAATCTCTTCCACCAGTCCTTAGACCAGTGTTTTGAGGTGATCCATGAAAATGCCATGGACTGGAGCAATATTACAGAGGAAGAGCGGAAAGAGCTGGTAAAAAAATGTGTGGACCAGGTAACGGCACAGTATGGAAATACCATTATGTCCAGTTCAGCCAGAAACGCCTATCTGGCAAAGCGTGTAGAGCGTATCACTGATCGCACCATCTGGGCACTGGCAGAACAGGTGAAGAAAGGGGATTTTGTACCTTCCGGCTTTGAGGTGTCGTTCTCTGCCATTGACAATTTAAAGGCTATGAAGATCCGCCTGTCAGAAGATGAAGAACTGCAGTTAAAGGGCCGGATCGACAGGCTGGATCTGTGCGAGGATGAGAACCATGTATATGTAAAGATCATTGATTATAAGTCGGGAAATACCTCCTTTGACCTGGCGGCACTGTACTATGGCCTGCAGCTGCAGCTGGTAGTCTATATGGATGCAGCCCTGGAAATGGAAGAGCGGAAGCATCCGGGAAAAACAGCAGTTCCGGCGGGGATTTTCTACTATAACATTAAAGACCCGATGGTAAAAAAAGAGGGAGAAATGACTCCGGAGGAGATCGAACAGCAGATCTTAAAGCAGCTGCGCATGAATGGTCTGGTAAACAGTGATTTAGAGGTCATCCACCACCTGGACCGTGAGATACAAAAGGAGTCTGATGTCATACCGGTTGCAATGAAAGACGGCTACGTGCAGGAGGCAAAATCCAGCGTAGCAGGACAAAAGCGGTTTGACGCCCTGCGCCGTTATGTAGGAGGCAGGTTAAAACGCTCCGGTCAGTCTATTTTAAAAGGAGAAAATGGACTTCTTCCCTACAAAGACGGAGATCGGACTGCCTGTGATTACTGTCCGTACCATGCAGTCTGCGGTTTTGATACAAAGACAGCAGGCTATGGCTTTAAGCGGCTGCGGTCTATGAAGCCATAAGAGGTATGGCAGGAGATTGAAGAAAATTGTGGCATGAAAGAAAATAAAAATGGGGAAGGGGATGAATAAGAGATGAAATGGACAGAGAAACAACAGCATGTCATAGACAGCAGAAACAGAAACCTGCTGGTATCTGCAGCAGCAGGAAGCGGAAAAACGGCAGTACTGGTAGAACGGATCATCTCTATGATCAGTGAAGGCCCTTCTCCCTTAAATATTGACCAGCTTTTGGTTATGACCTTTACCAATGCGGCAGCTTCTGAGATGCGGGAACGTATTGGAGCAGCAGTGGAAAAAAAGTTAAAGGAAGATCCGGGAAATGAACATCTCTGGCTTCAGACTGCGCTGATCCCCCAGGCCCAGATCATGACCATTGACAGCTTTTGTCTGGATCTGATCCGGAACCATTATAATACACTGGACATTGACCCGGCTTTCCGTATTGGGGATGAAGGAGAACTGACCCTTTTAAAAGGGGATGTAATGGAGCAGGTGTTAGAAAGCTGCTATGAGGAAGCAGACGACGGATTTATCCAGTTTTCCGAGCAGTTTGGCAGCGGAAAGTCTGATAAGGCAATGGAAGATGTGATCTTACAGGCCTGGCAGTTTTCTCAGAGCCATCCATGGCCGGATGAATGGCTTTTACAGTGCAGACAGCAGATGGAGGCAGAGGCAGCAGGAGATCTGGACTCCAGTGTGTGGATGCAGTTTTTATTAAAAGATATAAGTCTTCAAATGGAAGAACTGACGGCACAGGCAGAGGAAGCTTTGGAGGTGGTCAGAGAGGAAAATGGGCCGCTGGTGTATGAACCTATGCTGATGAATGATGTAAGCCGGTTAAAGAAAGTAAAAGAGGCAGCGGATACAGGCTCTTTTGAGACCTTTTACCAAGCTGTAAATGAACTGACCTTTGACCGTCTGGCGGCTGCCAGAAGCAAGGACATTGATCCGGATAAAAAGGCTTTTGTAAGTGAGACACGTACCAGAGTGAAAAAAGCAGCGGAAAAGTGCCGAGATACTTATGGAAGTCAGTCACAGGAAGAGGCAGCACAGGGAATACGCAATACGAAAATGGTCATAGGCGTCCTGCTGGATATGGTAAAGCGGTTTGACACTGCCTACACGGAAGCCAAAAGAGAACGGAATGTGCTGGATTTTAATGATCTGGAGCATCTGGCCTTAAAGGTGCTGGTAGAGAGAGCGGGGGATGTTGAAGCTGCAGAAAATGACAAATTGCGTCCAACTGCAGCTGCCAGAGAATTAAGTGAGCAGTATGAAGAGATCCTGGTAGATGAATACCAGGACAGCAACCTGGTCCAGGAAACCCTGATCCGAAGCATTTCAAGGGAACGGACAGGTCAGCCAAATGTATTTATGGTTGGTGATGTAAAACAGAGTATCTACCGCTTCCGTCTGGCAAGACCGGAGCTGTTTATGGAAAAATATGATACCTACAGCCGGGACGAAAGCAGCCACCAGATGATCGAGCTGCAGCAGAATTTCCGCAGCCGCGCCAGTGTACTTACCTGTATCAATGACATTTTCTACCAGATCATGACCAAAAACCTGGGAGGCATCCGTTATACAAGGGAAACGGCCCTGTATCCAGGAGCAGAATTTGAGAAAACAGATAAAAAAGCAGGAATACCGGTACAGCTTCTGGCAGCGGATACCGGTTCAGAAGCCTTTAAACAGCTGGATGAAGACACAGCAGATTATACAGCCAGAGAGCTGGAAGCAAAAATGATCGCAGAGCAGATCAAGGGCTTTACAGATGAGAAAAACGGGCTGTATGTCTGGGATAAAGAGGGGCAGGTTTACAGAAAAGCCTGCTACAAAGATATGGTCATCCTGCTCAGGAGCATGAGTGGCTGGTCCGAGGTATTTGTAAACGTACTGATGAATGAGGGAACCCCGGCAGTAGCCCAGACAAGAACCGGCTATTTTGCTACTGCAGAGGTAGAAACAGTGCTCAGTCTGCTGTCTGTGATGGATAATCCTATGCAGGACATCCCTATGGCTGCAGTTTTGCGCTCCCCGATCATTGGCATGAATGATAATGAAATGGCATGGATGATGGCAGCTTATAAGCGATACACAGAAAAGAACCAGGACAGAGGTGTGTATGCAGCATGGAAGCTGTGGGAAGAGTGCAGAGACCAGGAGACAAATGATGATGCAGCTGCAGCTGACTCAAAAAATGAAGTGCAGGAGCTGGCTGGCGGGAAAACAGATCATGAAAAAGTGCTTCAGGTAGGCCGCGTAGAAATTCCTGCCGAAACCGCCTGGTCTATCTGGAAAAAACTGGAAAAATTTGCAGCTCTTACAGAAGAACTGCGTCAGGATGCCAGGTATTTGCCGGTCCATGAACTGCTGTATCAGATCTATCGAAAAACCGGCTATTATGATTATGTTTCTTCTATGCCGGCTGGCGAGACACGCAGGGCAAATCTGGATATGCTGGCAGAAAAAGCAGCAGCCTATGCTTCCACCAGCTACAGAGGTTTATTCCACTTTGTAAGATACATTGAAAAGCTGAAAAAATATGATACGGATTTTGGAGAAGCTTCACCGGGAGATGAGGGGAATTCCGTTCGTATCATGAGTACCCATAAAAGTAAAGGTCTGGAATTTCCAGTAGTATTTTTAGCAGGAATGGGTAAGAAGTTTAATAAGCAGGATGCTTACGGTCAGCTGCTGTTAGATGCAGATCTGGGAGCGGCTGCAGATGAAATGGACTTAAATCTGCGCACCAAAGCGCCAACCCTTAAAAAGCTGGCTATAAAGAGGCGCATGGAGTTAGAGTCCATGGGAGAAGAGCTGCGTGTACTTTATGTTGCCATGACTCGTGCAAAAGAGGTTCTTGTGATGACAGGAACAGACCGTTCTCTGGAAAATAAACTGGAAAAATGGTCACAGCTTACATTAGCAGAGGGCCAGATCCCTTATACCATCCTTTCATCGGCATCTTCATTCTTAGACTGGATACTTATGGCAAAATCTGCCATACCGGTGGGACATATGGAAGTACGGGAGGTACGTATTGATCAGCTGGTAGGACAGGAACTGAAGCGTCAGCTGGAAAAGAAAAACGCAAAAGAAGAGCTGTTAAACCTGGATGTGGAACAGGTCTATGATGAAAGAATGAATGAACAGCTGGAAGCTGCATTAAATTATGTTTATACTCATATGGACGATACGAAGCTGTATACCCAGATGTCTGTATCCGAATTGAAGAAACAGAGCCAGATCGGACGGGAGGAAGAAGATATTGGAACACAGCGTGGGCAGTCAGAAAATGACAGTTCTGACAAAAAATCAGAAAAATCTGGGAAGAAAGGCGCATTCCGTGGAACTGCCTATCACAGGGCCTTAGAGTGCCTGGATCTGACTTCTGTTACTGATCAGAAAAAGCTGGAATCTGACTTATTAGATCTGTACCAGCGGGGATTCCTTACAGAAGAAGCCTATGAGTCCATTTTCACCTGGGACATCTGGAGATTTCTGGAAAGTTCTCTGGGACGCAGGATGGCAACGGCAGAAAAAGAAGGAAAGCTCTACAGGGAACGCCAGTTTATGATAGGCATTCCGGCCAGTGAAATGAAAAATGGTCCAAAATCAGAGGAACTGGTGCTGATCCAGGGTGTTATTGATGCTTATATTGAAGAAGAGGATGGCTTTATCCTGATCGACTATAAGACAGATCATGTTCCAAAAGAGGAAGAAGCTGGAGAAAAGCTGTTAAAAGAAAGATACCAGGTGCAGTTAGATTATTATGGAAGAGCACTGAACCAGCTTACAGGCAAAAAAGTAAAAGAAAAATGGATCTATTCCTTTGGCTTGAGGAAAGGGATCCAGTTAAAATAAAAATCGCCCTGACATCTGAAAATGAGAGATGTCAGGGCGGTTTTTTAGTCAGGTCATTAAATTGCTACAGGAACCTTGTGGTCAAATGGATGATACTGGTAATTTTCCAGTTTAAAGCTGTCCGTTGTAAACTGATAGAAATCTTTCACCTCTGGATCTACCCATAAGGTTGGTCCTGGCAGAGGTTCTTTCTTTAAAAGTTCTTCCACCATAGGAATGTGGCGGTCATAAATGTGGGCATCTGCGATCACATGGACCAGTTCGCCTGCTTTCAGGCCGCTTGCCTGGGCAAACATATGCATAAGAACTGCATACTGGCAAACATTCCAGCTGTTTGCAGTCAGCATATCCTGGGAACGCTGGTTTAAGATACCGTTTAAAGTATCGCCGGATACATTAAAAGTCATGCTGTAAGCACATGGATACAGGTGCATTTCACTTAAATCATGGTGATTGTAGATATTGGACATAATGCGGCGGCTTAAAGGATTGTGCTTTAAGTCATAAAGGATGCGGTCTACCTGGTCGAAATCCCCTTCTTTGTAGTGGTGCTTTACACCCAGCTGATAGCCATAGGCTTTTCCGATGCTGCCGGTTTCGTCAGCCCAGGAATCCCAGATATGGCTCTTTAAGTCATGGACATTGTTGGACTTTTTCTGCCAGATCCACAGCAGTTCATCTACAGCAGATTTAAAATAGGTGCGGCGCAGTGTGATCACCGGAAACTCTTTTCTTAAGTCATATCGGTTCACAATACCAAATTTTTTGATGGTATGGGCCGGAGTGCCGTCCTCCCATACCGGGCGTACTTCATGGTCTGTATCCCAGACTCCGTTTTCAAGAATGTCTTTGCAATTTTGTATAAAAAGCTGATCTGCGTAACTCATGTGGATTATATTCTCCTTTTGGCAAGTATAGACTCTTGGACGCGCGCTGACGCGCTCATTACTTAGTATAACAAATCTCAGACATGCAGTACAGCAGAATTTTAAGTTATAGTTCAGGAAAAGGTATCTAAAAGGTATTGACATCTTCCAATTTTACAGACTACGTGTTATAATTCTTCTGGTAGTTAAATTATAAACAAACAGACAAGGGGCTTTATAAATGAATCTGATCGCAGCAGCAGACGAAAACTGGGGAATTGGAAAAAATGGCGGGTTACTGGCTCATATTTCCGGTGACATGAAATATTTCCGGGAGACCACAAAAGGAAAAGTAGTGGTTATGGGACGAAAAACTCTGGAAAGCTTTCCAGGGGGAAGACCGTTAAAGAACCGTGTGAATATTGTCCTTACCGGAAATCAGGATTTTGCACCAGAAGGAGTAACAGTCTGCCACAGTGTAGAAGAGACATTGAAGGTTTTGAAACAATATCCAAAAGAGGATATTTTCATTATTGGCGGCGGTATGATCTACAAAGAATTCCTGCCATGGTGTGAAAAAGCCTACATTACCCATGTTTACCATACATTTGAGGCAGATACTTATCTGCCGGATCTAAATGCCCGGGCAGACTGGAAACTGGCATCTGTGGGTGAGCGCTTTACCAACGAACCAGAAGGTGATCAGCCGGCTTTGGACTATGAATTCAGGATCTATGAAAGGCAGAACGGATGAAATTTTTTGTAACAGCAGATAACAATGGGGCGATTGGCAGAGGCGCACAGCCTTTGGTGACGATTCCTGCCGTACAGCAGAACTTTTTAAAAGAGACCCAGGGCAAGGTAGTGGTTATGGGGCGCAAGACTTTAGAAGGACTACCTGGAGGACGGCCTCTTGGAAACCGTATTAATGTAGTGCTTTCGGAAAATCCCTCCTATAAAATAAAGGGGGCAGTTGTCTGCCACAGTATAGGAGAAGCCTTAGAATATTTAAATCAGTTTTCTTCTGAGGATATATACGTGATTGGCGGGGAAAGCATTTTCAGACAGTTCCTGCCTCACTGCACTACGGTTTATCTGACCCATATTGACTATGAATATGATGCAGATGTAAAGTTTCCTGTAGATCTTGCCAGATCCCCAGAATGGGAAATGGTGGAAGAGGAAGAAGAGCAGACGTATTTCAGCCTGTGTTATACGCCGGAGATTTATGTAAAAAAGCAGGCTTAAAATAGAATTGATAACAGGACTGTAAAAGGGTCCGATAATTTTGGGGGAAATAGGACATGAAAAGTGATGGAACCATCTTTACACTGGAAAATGAAGAACTTCTGATCACCATTGAACGTCATGGCGCTCAGCTTTCCAGAATCTACGATAAAAAAGCAGACAGAGAAATTTTATGGAGTGCGGATCCTGCTATATGGGATCGCCATTCACCTATTCTTTTTCCATTTATTGGAAAATCTGTAGATGGGAAATACCGCTATGAGGGAAAAGAATATAATATT
>JBNMGK010000323.1:0-3373 GCA_050872205.1 Enterocloster sp. | reverse complement strand
TGCTGGTGCTGCAGCTTCTGTAGTCTCTGCGGAAGCAGTAGTTGTAGCCTGTGCTGCATTGTTTGCTTCGTTCTTGGCAGTGCCCTGGCTCTTCATTGTCGGGAAGAGCAGCACATCACGAATAGCTTCTGCGCCAGTAAGAAGCATACACATACGGTCGATACCGAATCCGATACCACCTGTTGGCGGCATACCGATTTCCAGTGCGTTCATGAAGTCTTCATCTGTGGTATTGGCTTCATCATCTCCCTGCGCCAGCAGTTGTGCTGGTTGCTTCTGCTGCTCCAGCCGCCTGTGCTGCATTATTTGCTTCGTTCTTTGCAGCGCCCTGTGTCTTCATAGTTGGGAACAGAAGTACGTCTCTGATTGCTGCTGAATTAGTAAGCAGCATGCACATTCTGTCGATACCGAAACCGATACCGCCTGTAGGAGGCATACCGATCTCCAGTGCGTTTAAGAAGTCTTCGTCTGTATGGTTTGCTTCTTCATCACCAGCAGCAAACAGCTCTTCCTGCGCTTTGAAACGCTCTCTCTGATCGATGGGGTCGTTTAACTCGGAGTAAGCATTTGCCATTTCCCAGCCGTTCATGAAGAACTCGAAACGCTCTACATAGTCTGGATTTTCCGGTTTCTTCTTTGTTAATGGGGAGATTTCTACAGGATGATCCATAACAAAGGTTGGCTGTAACAGATGCTCTTCTACGAATTCCTCGAAGAACAGGTTTAAGATATCGCCCTTTTTGTGGCGCTCTTCAAATGCAATATTCTTTTCTTTTGCAACGGCTCTTGCTTCTTCCAGAGTGTGGATCTCATTGAAATCTACACCGGAGTACTTCTTAACAGCATCTACCATGGTAATGCGCTCAAATGGCTTTCCAAGATCCATTTCAATGCCATTGTAAACGATCTTGGTGGTTCCAAGAACTTCCTGAGCAACGAAACGGTACAGATTTTCTGTTAAGTCCATCATACCGTGGTAATCAGTATATGCCTGGTATAACTCCATCAGAGTGAATTCCGGGTTATGTCTTGTATCAAGACCCTCGTTACGGAATACACGGCCGATCTCGTATACTCTCTCCAGACCGCCTACGATCAGACGCTTCAGATAAAGCTCCAGGGAAATACGAAGCTTCAGATCTTCATTCAGAGCGTTGAAATGGGTCTCAAATGGTCTTGCAGCAGCGCCGCCTGCATTTGCAACCAGCATAGGAGTCTCTACTTCCATGAAGCCTTCGCCGCCTAAGTATTTACGGATCGCAGCTAAGATCTTGGAACGTTTTACAAAGGTATCCTTTACTTCTGCGTTCATGATCAGATCTACATAACGCTGACGGTAACGCATATCTGTATCAGTCAGGCCATGGAACTTCTCTGGAAGAACCTGAAGGCTCTTGGAAAGAAGGGTCACTTCGTCTGCGTGAACGGAGATCTCACCGGTCTTTGTGGTGAATGCTTTTCCCTTTACGCCTACGATATCACCGATATCCATTTTCTTAAAATCTTTGTATGCATCTTCACCGATGCTGTCTCTTGCCACATAAACCTGGATATTTCCCTTAAGATCCTGAATGTTGCAGAAAGAAGCCTTACCCATAACACGCTTAAACATTAAACGTCCGGCAATGCTTGCTTCTTTTCCTTCCCACTCTTCATAATGTTCCTTAATATCCATGCTGTGGGCAGTTACATCATATTTTGTGATCTGGAAAGGGTCCTTTCCAGCTGCCTGAAGTTCTGCCAGCTTGTCACGGCGTGCCTTCAGTACATGGTTTAAATCCTGCTCTGTCTGATTTGACTTCTGCTGCTCTCCCACGTTTCTTTGCTCCTTTGTGATAAAGTTTAAAATTGAACTATGATACTCTCTGGATCTCCAGTACCTTATACTGAATGATTCCAGCCTGTGTTTCTACGTCTACAACATCTCCTACAGACTTGCCGATGAGAGCGCGTCCTACAGGAGCTTCATTGGAGATCTTGTTCTGAAGGCTGTTTGCCTCAGTGGAACCTACAATATAAAATTCCATCTCCTCGTCATATTCTACGTCTAACAGTTTTACCTTGCAGCCGATGTTGATCTTGTTTACGTCGATCTCTTCTTCTACAACAACTTCAGCGTTCTTTAACAGTTTTTCCAGCTCCTCAATACGAAGCTCGATGTCTCTCTGCTCATCTTTTGCTGCATCGTACTCAGCGTTCTCGGAAAGGTCTCCCTGCTCTCTTGCCTCTTTGATCTTCTGAGCTACTTCTTTTCTTCTGACTACCTTCAGGTTCTGCAGCTCATCCTCGTACTGCTTCAGTCCGGCATATGTCAAAATGTGTTTCTTATCTGCCATTTTTCCTGCTTCCTTCCTTTTACAATTTACATCTGGACACTTTTGTGTTCGTCCACTGTAATCTATGCGTTATCTGCACTTTTCATGTCCCGGTTTCCCTTTCATAAAAAATGTCTTGCGTATCACTTAAAATACCCCACACATTCTGTGTATTATATAGGAAAAACCAGTCATTGTCAAGTGCAGCCACAGGCGCAAAAAACCCTTTCCCGCCGCCAAATGCCTGCGGCAGGAAAGAGTTTTACATGTCCTGGGGACTTATATCTGCCTGTCTTTTTATAGACAAAGCGTTTCTAATTACTCATCCCAGTTATGATATACAGCCTGAACGTCATCATCCTCATCTAACAGGTCCAGGATGCGGTTTAATTTCTTAATATCATCTTCGTTGGAAAGCTCTACCCATGTCTGTGGGATCATGGTAACATCTGCTTCCATCATCGGGATCTTTAATGCTTCTAATGCTTCACGTACTGCACTGAAATCATCTGGTGCAGTGATTACTTCGTAGCTGTCTTCTTCCTCAGAGAAGTCCTCGGCGCCTGCATCTAATGCAGCCATCATCAGTTCGTCAGCATCCATCTCGCACTCTTCCTTGTCGATGATGATCTGGCCCTTCTTATCGAACATATAGGAAACGCTTCCTGGGGTTCCTACGTTGCCGCCGCCCTTTGTAAATGCGCTTCTCACATTTGCTGCAGTACGGTTCTTGTTGTCTGTCAGAGTATCTACGATAATAGCAACACCACTTGGGCCGTAGCCTTCGTATGTAAGTGTTTCGTAGTTTACGGAAGCTGCATCGCCTGCTGCCTTCTTGATTCCACGGTCAATGGTATCGTTTGGCATGTTGTTTGCTTTTGCCTTTGCAATAACATCACGAAGCTTGCTGTTGTTTGCCGGATCTGGTCCACCCTCTTTTACAGCTACTGCTAACTCTCTGCCGATCACAGTAAAGATCTTACCTTTAGCAGCATCGTTACGCTCCTTTTTGTGTTTGATATTAGCAAATTTTGAATGTCCTGACATTGGTATAACAC
>JBNMGK010000136.1:0-6570 GCA_050872205.1 Enterocloster sp. | reverse complement strand
TCTTTATTGAAAGAAAGCTACGGGATCGGAACGGTACGAAGCGTCAGCCAGCCAACAGAAGGTATTACAGACTGGCAGAGCCGTATTCCACAGGAACTGCAGTCTCTTTTTACCATGCTGTCTGATTTTCAGCTGGAGATCCTGCGGATCTATGCCCAGTCACCAGAGGCAATGCCGGTACATGGGGTGTTTAAGCAGATCCACAAAAAGGGATATTCTGTACAGGATGCCCTTGCATCTGCAAGATTATTAGAAGCACTGGGATTTCTGGAAAAGACAGTTCCCCAGAAGCTTTATATGGGAGAAAAGGAAATGCGTGACAGCGCGGGACACCCCATTACCATACAGAAATATCAGATTTCGGACAGGGAGGTCTGAGATAAAACATGAAACTGGAATACTTATACATAGATGGTTATAAAGGATTAAAACGCCTGAAACTTCAATTTGAGGAGCAGACAGGCGCAGTGCCCTTAGACTTTCTCATTGGCTGCAATGGCTCTGGAAAGTCCAGTGTGTTAGAGGCAGTGGGACTTATATTTACCCGTATCATGCAAAATGAGCTGCCGGGATTTATCTTTGAGTTGAAATACCGGATGCCGGATGAAACAAAAATTTTTGTAAAGCCACAGAAAAAGGGCTTTTGCGATGAAACCGGGCGGCGGAGAAAATTGTATGTAGAACTGGAAAAAAATGGGAAAATAAAACAGCTATATTCCATACCAGATGAGTATCTGCCGGACCGGATCATTTCTTATTGCTCCGGGGCCAACAGTTCTATGGAAGATATTCTGATCCGGTCTCCAAGGGCTTCTCTTGCCAGCGATCTTTATGACCTGTCACTGGCCATGAACGGTGAAAATGGAGAAAATCAGATGGCTGCAGAGGAGATATTATCCTTTTATGAGCGGCTGGATGTAAACCCAAGAGTGCTGTTTCTGGATGCGGTTACATCGAAATTTATCTTGCCGGCATTGTTTGCAGTGATGCCCTTTGATATGCAGGATGACAATATCAGTGAAAAGGCACTGCGGTATGCTTCCCTCAGGAAAAAACTTCTGAAACAGTTAAACATACGGCTGATCCCGGCAGCATTTTCCCTGCGGATCGATGATACAAGGCTGGAAGCGGCAGCAGACCGGCCGCAGATGAGCATTTTACGGCGGCTTTTAAACCAAGAGACAAAAGGCGGTGCTTTAAGCAACTGTGTGATCCACAGAATATCTGCGGACCGTACAGAAGAGGACGGGAGCCTTGCAGGGGAAACGGCAGCTGTGTTCCTGTTTGATTCCTGGGAAGCAGAGGGGGAGAAAGTGTTTTATCACCCCATGCTCCAGCGTTATTTTGACGGTAATCCATTTGCCCTTATTTCCACTCTCCTTACTGCATGGCGGGAAGGCGTGATCCGGGAGATCCATTTTTCCTACCGCAACGGGGATGAACGGGGCTTATATGAAATGGAAGATCTAAGTGACGGGGAATTAATGTGGCTGGCCCGCATCGGCCTGATCCTTATGGCCCAGAACCACTGCGGGGAAAATACATTATTCCTTTATGATGAGCCGGATGTGCATTTTAATGATGAATGGAGCCGGGATTTTGTCCGTTTTGTGTATGCTATGTGCAGTATGGACGGGAAAAGCGGAAATGAGTTCCTGGTAGCCACCCATTCAGACCTGATCTTAACAGATGCCATGCGGTCCCAGATCCATTTATTTGAAAATCCAACGGGTTCAAAGACAGAGGTAAAGGATCTGGAGATCTCTACCTTTGCAGCAGGCCGTGACAGCATTTCCAGACAGGTATTTAAGGCATCAGCCATTGGCGGATTTGCCGCAGATTCTGTGAAGGCCTATATGGGAGAGAAGGATCCGGAGAAGCTGGAGGAAGCTATTTCAAAGGTGGGACCTGGTTATCAGCGTTTCCGTCTCCAGGAGCAGCTGTATGCACTGCTGGAACAGAGAAATACAACCCAGGAATAGGCACTTTTGGGACAAAGGAGTGACAAAAGATGTTCTGGAACATAGATGTTAAGGAACAGGAACAGGACTTAATGGCGATCAGCCATTTTCTGTTATCCGTTTTTCAGTTTGCGGCAGACCAGCCGGGAAATGTGTTCCTGAAAGAGGACTGGCTGGCTTTTTCGCCGGAAAATGGGGCCTGGTTTTACAGGCTTTATGAGCGTGATACAGAAAACGGAAAGAACATGCGCCGGGCAGTAGACCGGCTGTTCCGTATGGAGCAGGGAAAACGGGAAAGGATCTACGAAGCCATAAAACATGATATGGAGTTTATGGATAAACAGGCGTGGAAAAATGGTAAATTCAGCCTGGAAAGTGACCAGCTTTCGGATGCAGCCCAGAAGATATTAAAGGACTTTTTCGGGTATTTTTATGATGTGGTTCTTTGTACTACTCATTTTCACTTAAATGAACTTTCCAGTCCCATGTACAGCAGAAAGGAACTGGCTAAAAATTATTTCAAAGGGGAAAACAGAAAAATACGCCGGATCTGCCCGGTATGTTTAAATACGGTCTCAAATGGGGAAACAGACGAGGATGTAGAACATTATTTTCCCAAGTCCAAGTACCCCTGTCTGTGTCTCCACCCGTATAATCTGTATTTTTGCTGTTCTGCCTGCAATAGTCGTTTTAAGGGTACGAAAAGTCCTTTAAAGGGAAAGCAGAGGAACATTGGAAGCATATTTTTGCCTTATCTGGATACGGTGAAAGAGCAGGTGCAGCTGGAGTTTGAAAATCCAGAGGATAAGGACAGTGAAGTGGTAAAACTGTTTCCGGCAGAAAATGGGGCTTCGGATACAGGAGAAAAGATAAAAGAATTTGACCGGTTGTTTTCATTAGAAGAACGTTGGAGCGGACAGCTGGAAGAGTATTATATGAGCCTTTATTCCTGGTATCAGGAAAAGATGCAGGAAAAAGATGAAGGGATGAGCCTGGAACAGTTAGAGGAGTGCCTGAAAGCAGATATAAAAGAAAACAGGAACAAACAGAAGATCATGCCAGAACGGTATCTGGAAGGGGAATATATGAAGTGGATCCTGGAGAAGCAGCTTAAGGCTTTTTATACAGAATTGAAGAATTAAATAATGAAAGAATGAAAAGTAAACGCAGACAGCACGCCCAGTGGGCGTGCTGTTTTGCTGTAATGCATATCAAAATTGTGTCAGTAATGCGTTGGTTGATCTTCTTACAGTTCTTTTCCAGTAAGCATCTTATAGCTCTGGAGGTACTTATCAATGGTCTTCTGAACGATCTCTTCTGGCAGTGTCCAGTCATTTCCTGGATGGGAAGTGAGCCAGTCACGGGCAAACTGCTTGTCAAAGGATGGCTGGGAATGACCTGGTTCGTAGCCTTCTGCAGGCCAGAAACGGGAGCTGTCAGGAGTAAGCATTTCATCGCCTAAAACGATATTTCCTTCTTCGTCCAGACCAAACTCAAACTTGGTATCAGCAATGATGATGCCCTTGCTTAAAGCGTAGTCAGCACACTTCTTGTAAAGAGCGATGGTGTAGTCGCGTACCTTGGTTGCGTATTCTTCTCCCTTTCCCGGGAAGTATTTCTCCAGGTGGTCAATACTCTGCTCATAGGAGATATTTTCATCGTGATCACCGATCTCAGCCTTGGTAGAAGGTGTGAAGATCGGCTCAGGCAGTTTGTCAGATTCTTTTAAGCCTTCAGGAAGCTTGATGCCGCATACAGTTCCGTTTTCCTTGTAGCTCTTCCAGCCGCTTCCTGTGATGTAGCCGCGGACGATGCACTCCAGTGGGATCATGGTCAGCTTGCGGCACATCATGCTCTTGCCTTCGTACTCAGGAGTCTGGAAAAATTCAGGCATATCTTTTACGTCAGTAGAGATCATGTGGTTTGGAAGGATGTCCTTTGTGTAGTCAAACCAGAATTTGGACATCTGGGTCAGAACAGTACCTTTTTTGGTTACTGTATTATGGAGAATTACATCAAAGCAGCTGATGCGGTCGGTAGCGACCATGATCAGGCTGTCGCCGTTGTCATAGATTTCACGTACTTTTCCTTCTTTAACTGGCTTCATCTTTCTACCTCACAATGTTTGAATTTTAATTAATGGGATTTCTTTGTTATCTACCTATAGAATATACGTAAAAATTTTCAAAAATCAATAGTATAATTAATTTTTGTGAAAAATGACGTATGATATATAAGTAATACTAATTAAAAATCATTATTCAAAAAGGTAAAAAGGAAAAAATACGCTCTGCCAGCCGTCTTGCCGGGATAGAAGTGACCAGTTCCAGGATCACACAGGCCATTCCGGCTGATAGTAGCAGGTGGTTGATCAGTCCCTGGGAAGAGCACAGCCTTAAGGAAAAGCCTTTCTTCATAGGCCAGATCAGCCGCATCCGCCTGTAATTTAGCATATCCAGTGCCAGGTGGGAGGCGTAGGCAATGGCAAAATAAGGGGCTGCGTCCGGGTAGATCACATCCATGCAGGCCGTAAGCATGAACATGGATAAAAAGGAGTGCATAAAGGAGCGGTGGGGCTGTCCCGAGCCATAAGTGCAGATGATGATAAATGCCATGGCACCGGTGAGAAGCCTTGCAATACTGCTGTTTCGCATCAGGCGCTCATAAATACCTACATGAAGTTTATAGTCAGCGAAAATGACCACGGCTGTAACTGCAATAGCTGCTGTCATGATCTTGTCGGCCTCTTTGTGGGCCTGGGAGGTGCCGGAGTCAATGTCGCTGATCATGCCGCCAATAGCAGCAGCCCCCGCACCAGCCACTAAGGTGGACATGGAGGAGGGCTGCATCACTGCCAAAGCGGCGGATATACCAATGAAAAAATGTGTTCTTCCAAGCATGTTAAGATTTAGTCCTTATCTAATGTTTTATTTACAATGATTCCCAATTATTTACAATTTCAGGGATATCTTCGATTGTATCTTATCCATGCCTGAAAATCAAATGACGTTTCTCTTAAAATTACTGGATGCTCCAGCTGGCTGCCTCTGTCTGCAGTCTTGACATATGGGCAAAGATTCCATTTTCGTTCATAAGCTTGTCAGGTGAGCCGGACTCTGCCACATGGCCGTCTTTTAATACAATGATCTGGTCAGCGCCTGCAACAGTACGCATACGGTGGGCGATGAGCAGAACGGTTTTATTTTTCATCAGCTGTGACAGAGAAGCCTGGATCAGAGTTTCATTTTCTACGTCCAGAGAAGCGGTAGCTTCATCCAAAAGCAGGATAGGCGCATTCTTTAAAAAGGCTCTTGCAATGGAAATACGCTGGCGCTCTCCACCGGAAAGTTCGCAGCCGTTTTCGCCAATGGTGGTGTCATAGCCATTTGGCAGCTTATTTACAAACTCATCGCAGTGAGCCATCATGGCAGCTTCCATTACTTCTGCGTCTGTAGCCCCTTTTCTGCCAATACGGATATTTTCCATAATGGTATTGTTAAATAAGGTTACATCCTGGAACACAATGGAATACAGGGAAAGCAGTGTTTCCGGATCTGTTTTTGAAATGTCCATGCCGCCCAGTGTGATCTTTCCGCTGTTTACATCCCAGAAACGGGCTGCCAGTCTGGAAACGGTAGTTTTGCCGCCGCCGGAAGGTCCGATGAGAGCTGTTACCTGGCCCTGTTTTGCAGTAAAGGAAACATCATCCAGGATCTTCTTGCTGTCATTGTGATAGGAGAAGGAAACATGGTCAAAGGTGATGTCACAGCCATTGTTGGTCAGCTTTTCCTCACCTGTCTGCATTGGGGACTGTAAGATCTCATTCATACGCTCTGTCTGTACAGAAAGAGAGATAATAGCCATCAGGTTCTGCAAAGCCACCTGCAGGGGGTCATAAATGCGGGAGACTACAAGGAGATACAGGAAAAAGGTCATAATGTGGATCTGTCCCTGGATCAGTAATTTTCCGCCGATGAGAGCCGTGGTTGCAATGCCAAGCTTTAAGAACATCTGGGCGCTGGAAACGAAGGCAGAGGCACCAAGCTCTGTAAAAATAGTCCGTTTTTCTGCGTTTGCAAATTTTTCTTTTAAGGATACCAGATATTTGTCCTCATAGTTGTTGGATTTGATCTGAGGCAGTGTTTCCAGGCATTCCTGGATGCCGTCTGCGCAGGCCAGTCTGGCTGCCATTCCCTTTCTTCCCAGTGTTTTCTGAAGGTTTGCAGAGCTTCCAAGAATGATAAAAGCAATAGGAAGCACCCAAAGGGAAGCAATGGCCATTTTCCAGTTAAAGAAGAACAGGGCCAGTGCGGTAATGGTAGTGGCGATCACAGAACCGATCAACTCCGGGATCCAGTGGGAAGAAGCAGTCTCCAAAGTGGCGCAGTCATTCATAATGGCATTGGTCAGATCCGTCAGATCACGCTGTCCAAAGAAGGATAACGGCAGCTTGCGGATATGCTCTGCAAGGGAAAGTCTGCGCACGCCGCTTTCTTTGTAGGTGGCAAAGAAGGTGCAGTTATACTGGATATAGGTGGACAGGCAGATCAGGCCTAAGCACACCAGGATGCCGAG
Source organism: Enterocloster sp. (assembly GCA_050872205.1). GTDB lineage: Bacteria > Bacillota > Clostridia > Lachnospirales > Lachnospiraceae > Enterocloster. The sequence goes on along the minus strand of JBNMGK010000136.1, from coordinate 34 downwards.
TCCAAAGAAAAGGATCTGGTTGCCGGAAATAGGA
>JBNMGK010000213.1:0-5036 GCA_050872205.1 Enterocloster sp. | reverse complement strand
GTGGCACCATTAGAAGCTGCGCTGGTGATCACTACATCCGGATTATTGACAAGGCCTGTGGTGCCATATCTTGAAAAGCCAACATAAGCATTTTCATCCAGGTGCTTATCATAGGTCATACGCAGACCGTCACGAAGCAGGCTGTCCATGTTACGGCCCGTCATATTGCCTCTCTGCATGTCGATCCACATTACACGGGTTCCTGCTGCTACCATGTGAGCCTTATACAGACCCTTTGAAAAATCTGCCTGAACCATTGGAATACCATTGGCTCCGCCGGAATGCATCAGCCCGTCACCAGAACCACCGGTAACTCCATATCCTACCTGCATGGCAGATACAAATTCATCCCAGCCACCACCTACACGGACCGGAAGGTCTCTGGCATAAGTAAAGCTTGTAAGTGGAGTACGGATCATAGGATCACGCTTTTCAAGCTCAGATGTTAAAAATGCCTGGCCGGAAGCAATGCCTGCTGCATCCATGACAAATGATGCTGCATTTCCTGCTTTTGCAGAGCTGCTGACTGCTTTTCCCAGGTCAAATGTTCCCATATTCTTATAAGACATATATTTATCCCTCCTATGCATTTAAAATGGTCAGGATACGCAGCTCTGCCACTCCATTGGCGTCTGCGCTGCCCTTCCACTGTGCGTTTGTTAATTCCACATTTTTTCCGGTGTCCTCTGCTGCTTCAAAACCGCCAACTGCAGCATTCGGATAGGTTTCATTCTTAACGGTTCTGACATAAACCTTTCCACCTGCAACCGGTGTCCCATTCTGGCAGATTACATTAATGCAGCCACGCTTCAGGACGGGAACTGCGTCTCCTGTCCGATAGCTTCCTACGTTCTGGTTCATGTAGTCAAATGCAGATTTTACTTCACGGACTGCCACGCCAACAAACTTTGCTGCAGTAGAAGCAGCTTCCCACGCTTTTACAGCACCGGCTGTTCCTAAAACTACTGGAGCGCCGAAAGCGATCCCTGCTTCACATGGATGTGTATCCACGATCATGTCTGCCTGTCTGGAATAGCTTCCTGCATATCCATGAGGCATTGTCTTACCAATTACCTGTCCTTTCATTACTGGTTCTCCTTTCTCTTGTGAGGGTTTCTGGCATCATAAGCAGCCTGGCACTGCTCAACAGTCATTGCTGATTTCGCATCTACTGCTTTCTTAGCATTTGCTCTGGATGCCTTTAAGATCGCATCAATGTCATTGGCTGTATCTCTTGAGGTCACAGCTTTGATCAGCGCATCAGAAACAGCCTTTCTCTGAGCCGCATCCTGAATAGCTGCAACAGTCGGACGCATTGCCTTTAAGATGCTTGCAGCAATCGCCTTATCCATGCCCTCAGATGTCTCATCCATTTCTTCTGCCGGCACTACCTTTGCCTCTTCCTGCTTTTCATTCTCTTTTGGATCTTCGTCTTTGGTTCCTTCTAAAGCCTTGATAGCTTCATCCATAGGATCCTTTTCTTCGTTTTTCTCTGCCTTAGTCATTTCATCCAGAGCTTTTAAAATCCTGTCGGCCTTCTGATCCAGCGCTACATAAAAAGATGCATCAAGTACTGGTTTTGTCTCTTCGGTGCCCTGCTGACCGGCTTCTGGCTGTTTCATACCACTTTCCGGTTCATGGATTCCTTCATCCAGTGCAGCTGCAGCATCCATAGCCAGCTGCTCGATCTCTTCGGCACTCTTGTCTTTCACTGCCTGGCCGAAGATCTTAAATAAAAATCCTTTTTTCATTACTTTCCTTTCCGGCTTTACCGCCTCTTCTTTTTTATCTGAATCTAAAATAGCAGCCCGCTTCCCGGCTCTTCCCCGTTCTACGACTGCTACGTGATTCCCTCTGATTTTTTTCTGGCTGTATGTGCCATCTTCATTCCGGACATAATCGCATTCATACCCGCAGCTGATCTCCCGCTTTCCATTCTGGATCGCATTGATCAGATCCCTGTCATGGATATGAAGATCTGCAATCATATAGTCGGACCATTCACCTGATCCTTTTCGGATGTTTTGAGCATGTCCCATTTCATAGTTCTTTACATCATCCGGCCCGATCAAACCTGGTGGATGATCATTAGTAACCGGCTTTCCTTCAAAGGATGCAAGAGCCGCCTCTGAAAACACTTCATCTGGTGAACGGCTTACAGCAATGATCCGATCCGCATCTGCCCCGGACAATCCCATTTCCCGACCCAGATATTCCTGTGTTCCGGCCCGGGCAATCGGCACGTTCTTGCAAATTAAAAAGCCCTCTCCAGTTTCAAGCTGGTTAGGACTTATCGTATAACCATAATAAGCAAGCATTTACTTTTTCCTTTCTATTGTTCCACATTTTGTACACCGTCGCACATAACTACCATAAGGACCGGAAGCCCGGCTCCAGTGCTTGCGGTAATGGTGACAGCACTCCTTCTTTCTGAAGAACCTCTGTCTGATCCACGATAAAAGCCCCATAAGATCACCTTCTTTCATTTGCGACGTCGCAATTTATAAAGGAGTCGATTTCGACACCTTAAAAATGGGTACAAAAATACCACCGGCCTACTGACTGGTGGTATTAATTCGTCTGGTAATAAATATCGTCACGGATGCTTTCAAGCATATATGTTTTCTCCGAAGGTTCCTGACCTTCATCCATCCAATAAACTGACTCATCTTCCACAAAATCCATGAAATCAATTTTAGTATCCACATCTACAATGAACTGACCATTGTTTTCAACACTAAGCACTCGCTGCACAAATGGCTGATCTGGATACATTTTCTTTAAAAATTCAATCTGTTCTTTTGTCAGTTCAAACTTTCTTTCCATTTCTTTCATTTAATCGCCTCGCTACATCACTATCCGTAGGGTTACACTGAATTAGCATTCCCGTATCTGGGTTAATAGAAACCGTTGCATTCGCGCCGAAATACTTCTGACTTCTGTCTCCTTTAGTACCTACCACAATTTTTCTGACATCAAGCGGGTTCTTTAACGCATCTTGGATATCCTCCACCGTCACTCCAGATCTTGGTCTTCCTATTTTCGGATCCCTCATTGTTCCAATTACACGTTCCATAAAATGTTTTCTCTGACCAGTTATTTTTGTTCCCTGCGCTGTTTCAATCCCGATCATTTTAGCATCTATCTCATCATGGAGACGAATATAGTTTTTCACACCTGATAACGGGGAGATCATTCCCTTTTCTACAGATCTTTTGTAATCTATATACAACTTCCACTTCTCAGGATCATTATACTTCAATTCCCGAAACTTAGCAAAGTCTTTAGGAATATCTTTTCCCAAAGCAGCCCTGTACTCTTTATGCTGCTTTATGTCTCTATACAGTTGCTGCCTGTTCCTCTGTTTCTCCTGATAAGCTGCGATCTGTTTCTTAGTTCTCGGATCCCGGTTCAGAGGGTTCTTTTCAATACTAGAAAAATCCTTATCCTTCTGGATCCGCTCTGCGCTCTTGCCGATCGTGGTATATTTGACCAGACTATGAAGACAATTTGGGTGGATATTCAGATAGGTATTTGTAAGGTCATTTGGACCATTTGTATCTATTTTCCCAAAAGCAATGGATAACGGAGGATAGTCCGGATCCAGTCCACTTTTAGAATAAATACGTCCTTCCAGAGGCGCACACACCGGACAGGTGCTTCCGATCTTTACGATCTGCCATAGATCATGGTCATCTGACGATAAAAGTGCCGCGACTTCTGCCTGGTGCGCAGTTGTCCGGACTGCCATGTTTCCATAAGACTGCATGCTCCATTTACGGCCCGCCTTATCAGTAAAACCAGTAATACCATTGGCTTCCATATCTTTCACCAGATCCTGGCTGCTTTTGATCCAGGGCTTTCCCGCCGCCTCTTCCCTGAGCACCTGCTCAAGAGCAAGCTTCCGGTATGGGTCGTCTTCCAGCCTTGCAATCGTAAAAACTGTTTCCACGCTTTTCTTGGCAGCACCGGCCATTTCAACGATCTGGCCCTGCAGGTTATTACTCAGCTGCTCCATGATAGCCAGCTGCGTTACAGATCTTGAACTTGCCAGGCTGCGTGCATTGGAATAACCTGCAGCATCCTTATCAGAGTGATAGAAGATCTTCTCGATCATAGCCGGAACATAGCTCCAGGAAGCGTCTACCATATTCTGAAGGATGCCCTGCACTCTCTCAAGTGCTGCAACCTCTGCATATTCCACCTGTTCTCTGTTACGTTTCTTTTTTATCTCCTGTATCAGTTCTTTCTCTGTACGAAGAAACAAGTGCCGTAAGAATGCCGTGATATCAGAGGTCGCCGGTGGTCGTATCTTCATCGTCATTACTTATCCCGTCCTCTCTGGAACTATCTGGGAAAGAAAATCCTGCCAGAGGGTCCTGCATACTGCGGGACTGTGAATACAGCCTTCCTTTTCCCGCTTCCACCGCTTCATCTGTGATCTTACTGTAAAGCCCCGTCTCATCAGCCAGTCCTTGAAGCTCCTGCAGGGCCGTAGCAGCATCAACCAGGTCATTCTGATAAACTGCAAGAACCGCATTACTCTTTCTCTCTGTAATATCCGCTACATCCTTTGCGTCCGGTGTCTGCATTGGCGGGAAGTCGATATCCATATCATCCGGTATCTTTCCCCAGGCCGACAGCGCCATGACAGGAAGCAGTCGTTCAATGATACCTCTAAGCTCCGTCTCCCGCAGTCCGTCAATATAATCGTAATAGTTCTGCAGATCCGATTCACCGGTAGAATTAAGGCCGGCCGGTGAACGTCCAAACAGCTTTGTCACCGGTGTTCTGGCAGCTCCTGCTACATCCATCATTACACGGTCATACACATCCGGAAGTCCCGTAAATGTGTACTGCGTGTTATGGATCGCATCCCCTTTGTTGATAAGTCTGGTTCCAAAGTTGCTTTCCATCATGGACTGCGCCGCCATGGTATTCCAGAACCGTCTCTGGATCTCTGTATTGGGAGCGCCAAGCAGCTGATCCAGACCGTCTGTTTCCTGATAATTGATATTCGCTCTGAAAGTCAGTGC
>JBNMGK010000128.1:0-6755 GCA_050872205.1 Enterocloster sp. | reverse complement strand
TAGAAAGACTTTATTTCAGGTCATGGATGCCTTGATAAAAACACACCCACAGGATGATCCTGTATACCAGTTCTTAGACCAGAAACGTGCGCAAGGTAAGCCTTACTATGTCTATATGACCGCAGGTGCCAACAAGTTTCTAAGAATCTATTATGGACGAGTGAAAGAATATCTTTCATCTCTTCCAGAATTCTAATCATCATTATGATTTTAGACCAGCACTGGTGTGGTGGTCTTATTTTGATACCTAATTTTCAACCTGTATAAAATTTTCAATGTTCTTCAATTTAGCCTTGACTTTTTATTTGCAGGCTTTATTAAATGCTTTCTTTAAATTTAGAAAAGCATTTTGCAATGGGACCTTATGATCCCGTTTGTTCAATCTGTCAATTAGATATTTTGGCACAACCTGACCTTAATGTCAAGTAATGGGCCCCTCTTTCTCATTAACACTGGTTTTCATATTGGTTTTATGCTGATTTTATGCTTTTTACCGCTTCTTTCCTAACACCTGCCACATAGAAAACAGGCCGAAGGCAATGAGATTTACCACTACTACGCTGGCGCCTGCCGGTGTGGAAAACTGATAGGAAGCCATCATTCCCAGTAAAAAGCATACCAGAGAAAGAATACCGGAAGAGATCACTACACTGGTAAAGCTTTTAAACACACGCATAGAAGTAAGGCATGGGAAGATCACAAGGCTGGAGATCAGCATAGCCCCCATCATACGCATACCAAGAACAATGGTAACAGCTGTAAGCACGGAAATAAGCATATTATAGGCACCTACATTCACACCAGTAGCCTTTGCAAAGTTTTCATCAAAGGTAACTGCAAATACCTGATTATAGCAGAGTATAAAAAGACCCAGTACAATGATGCACAGTACTGCTGAAAGTGCCACATCTTCTTTGGTCATGGCTAAAATACTTCCAAACATATAGCTGCTTACATCTGTGGTCATTCCTGTTGTCAAAGATGTGACGATAATACCAATAGCCAGAGAACTGGCAGAGATCATAGCAATGGCTGCATCACTTTTGATCCGGCTGTTTTCTGTAATGCGAAGGAGAAAAAAGGCAGCCAGAACAACTACTGGAATAGATACTTTTAAAGGTGACCAGCCCATAGCCAGTGCAATGGAAAGGGCTCCAAAGGATACATGGGAAAGTCCGTCACCGATCATGGAATAGCGTTTTAACACCAGGCTCACTCCCAGAAGAGAAGCGCATAAGGACACAAGCATACCGCCGAATAATGCCCGCACCATAAATGGATAAGATAACATTTCACTAAGCACGTTCATGGGTATTTCCTCCTTCTATTTTCTGGTGATTATGTGCATGAGTATGACCGCAGGAGCATTTCTGCTCGTTGTTTTCCAGGCCATCTCCATTTTTTGCCATATGGCAGGCAGCTGTTGGCAGACACTCCCCCTGTTCCTTTTCATGGAAGAAATGACCTGCCGCCTTGCTGTTCATATAATCATGGGCCGGACCGTAGAAAAGCACCTGTTTCTGAAGGTGAAGGATCTTATTTGCCTCCTCTACTGCGTTTCTCAGGTCATGGGAGACCATGATGATGGCTACTTTGTCTTCCCTGTTTAATTTACGGATCATGGAATAAAAATCCTGGATGGCCATTGGATCCAGACCAGTAATGGGCTCATCTAAAATAAGAAGCTCTCTGGTAGCGCAAAGGGCTCTTGCGATTAATACTCTCTGCTGCTGTCCACCGGATAACTCTCTGTAGCACTGATCCGCCAACTGGGTGATGCCCAGTTTTTCCATATTGGCAGCTGCGATGTCCTTTTCTGTTTTTGAATAGAAAGGACGTCTTCCTCTTCTGCTTAGGCAGCCGCTTAAAACCACTTCTCTTACAGAAGCCGGGAAGTCTTTCTGGGCCGCTGTCTGCTGGGGCAGATAACCGATTCCTGTTGTTTTCAGTTCTTCTGCTACAGTCAGTTTGCCGCCTGATGGCTTTAACAGGCCTAAAAGTCCTTTGATCAGGGTACTTTTGCCAGATCCGTTTTCTCCTACGATACACAGATAATCCCCAGGGCAGACTTCCATATTTACATTTATAACTGCATCCTGATTCTCATATCCAAGATCAACATGCTCACATTTGATCAATGGTTCCATTTTTGATCATTCCTCCTATAAAAGTGCTTCCCGCAGATTTTTTGCATTCTGCTTCATCAGCTGCAGATAAGTGACTCCTTCATCAAACTGCCTTCTTGTTACATTGTGGCAGGAATGAAAAAGAAGAGGTTTTGCTCCTGTTTCTTCACTGATGATATCTGCCGTCCGGTGACTGGAAAGTTCCAGATAAAATACCGCCTGGATCTGATTTTCCCTTATGCGGTCGATGAGATAGGCAATGGTCTTTGCGCTTGGTTCTGTATCTGTACTGCAGCCGGAAAATGCAGCTCTGTAGGACAGACCATATCTTTCAGCAAAATACCGGAAAGGAAATTTATCTGCTACCACGATCATACGGTGCCGGCCTCCGGCAACAATGTCCTTAAACTCATCATCCAGATCTTTTAGTTCTGTTTCATAGCTGTTTTTATTTTCTTCAAAATAGGAAGCATTCTCAGGAGATACCTCTTTTAAGGTTTCTGTGATCACTTCTACTAACTTCATTGCATTGGCAGGCGAGGTCCAGATGTGTTCATCGTATTCAATGTCCATTTCGTGACCATCATGATCGTCAAAGATTGTTTGAGATAAATCCTCATGAGTTTTATTCTCATTATCATTATGGATATGATCTTCTTCATTTTCATGGGCGTGATCATGATCTTCATGGGAATGTTCATTATCTTCCATGCCTTCCACGATCTCCTCTTCCAGTGCATCCACATAATCCATCATCGTCAGGACCTTCATGTTCTCTGTATCCAGGGAAGCTACTACTTTTTCCACCCACTGCTCCATCTCGCCACCGTTGCACACCATCAGATCTGCCTGCTGCATGGTGATCATATCAGCAGGTGTAGGCTCAAAGGAATGACTGTCCATTCCCGCAGGGACTACCATTTTCAGTCTCACTCTGTCCCCGGCGATCTGGCGGACAAAATCATAGTATGGAAAGATCGTGGTCACTACCAATGGACGGGAGTCTTTTTCATCAGCCGAAACTGACAAACCGGTATCTGTCGTACCAGAAGTACTGCATCCGGAAAGCAGTCCAAGACATATGATGAGAAAAACACTCACAACATGTATTTTCAAATTGCTTTTCTTCTTATTTAATTGGTTCCGTCTTAAATTATTCAATATGGTTCACTGCCTTTATATAATCAATCACCTGGAAAGGAGAATCTGCCACAAGCTTTGGCGCAAATGCCTCCAGCTCTTCTCTCGGGCGAAATCCCCAGGTCACACCTACTGTATCTACCTGCGCTGCCTGTCCTGTTTTCATATCTGTATTGGTATCTCCCAGATACAGGCACTCTTCTTTTTTAAGTCCCAGTTCTTCTATTAACGCGATCACACCATCTGGAGCCGGTTTTTTTCGGATACCAAGAGATTCTCTCTCTCCATATACCTTATCAAAGATATTATTTCCAAATACATGAGATACATTATCAAGAGTTCTTTGATGAGGCTTGTTTGAAAGTACAGCAGCTAATATTCCCTGTTCTTTTAAAAAGTTAAGAAGCTCTGGAATTCCTTTATAAGCTTCCACTTTGTAAAGGCAGCAGTCCTTAAAAACTTCATTATATATATCCAGCGCTTCTTTATAATGGGTCAGTTCTTTATCTCCATATGCTATCAGGGATCGTTCTACCAGTTTTTTATAGCCATCTCCTACAAACTGTTTGGTATCTTCAATGGAGATCGGACCTAATCCAAAATGTCCCAGAGTCATGTCTACAGACCGTTTTAAAGCATAAATGGAATTTACCAGGGTTCCATCCAGATCAAATATACAGCATTTATACATGATGATCACACCTTTCTTTTTCTGCCGTTTTGCTTTTGTCGAAATCGTATCGGGGTAATCATAGCATAGAAACAAAAATTTTTCCAGAACTGATTTATTTATAGAAAAATATGGTTTATAATAGGCGCAGGGTTCGTGAGTTTACGCAGGCGACACCCATACACCGCAGAAAGGAATTCCCACACCATGTCTTCTACTACATCATCGAAAAGCCAGAAAATGACCGAAGGCAATATTACAAAACTTCTTATTATGTTTGCCCTTCCTCTGTTTGTGGGCAACCTGTTCCAGCAATTGTATAATACTGTTGACAGCATTGTTGTGGGAAATTTTGTCAGTAAGACTGCACTGGCAGCTGTCGGATCTACAGACAGTATTATCAATACCATCATCGGCTTCTTCACCGGCTTTGGCACAGGTGCCGGAGTGGTGATCTCTCACAGCTTTGGCGGTGGAAATGATAAGGCTCTTCACCGGGCGGTACATACTACCATTGCCCTTACCATTGTATTATCTGTGATCTTTACCATTGCAGGACTTTTTTTATCTCCTGTTTTTCTTCAATTAATGGATACGCCAGAAGATGTTCTCCCGGAAGCTTCCCAGTATCTTCGTATTTATTTTGCCGGAGTATCCGGTCTGATGCTTTACAATATGGGCTCTGGCATCCTGCGGGCTGTAGGTGACTCCCGGCGTCCATTATACATCCTGATGGTCTGTGCCCTTGGCAATATTTTCTTCGACCTTTTGTTTGTGATCGTTTTCCATGCAGGAGTAGAAGGTGTTGCTTATGCTACTATTCTTTCCCAGTGGATCTCAGCTGTACTTGTACTTGTGATCCTTACCCGTGAAAAAAGCTCATACAGGCTGATATGGAAGGATTTGCACATCCACAAAGGAACAACTCTGTCTATTCTGCGCATTGGCTTTCCTGCAGGACTTCAGATCGCTATTACCTCTTTTTCCAATGTATTTGTCCAGTCTTATATCAACCATTTTGGTTCTTCCTGTATGGCTGGCTGGACCACCTATGGAAAGCTGGACAAGTTCTGTCTGCTGCCTATTATGAGTATCGGCCTGGCTATCACTACTTTTGTTGGTCAGAACCTTGGAGCTGACAATATGAAACGTGCCAGAAAAGGTACTATGGTGGCACTGCTCATCTCCATTGCCACTGCCCTCATCCTTATGGCTCCTGTGATCATTTTCGCTCCGTTTTTGGCTTCTCTTTTCACCAATGATCCAGATGTTCTGACGTATGGTATTCATTTTATCCGTTTAATGATGCCATTCTACCTGGCCATCAGCTTCAACCAGATCTTTGCAAACGCATTAAGAGGTGCCGGAAACTCCGTCACCCCTATGGTCATCATGATGGGCAGCTTTATCGTCTTCCGCCAGATCTATCTGTACTTTGTTTCAAAATATTATAATACAATTACCGCTACAGCTTTAGGTTATCCTCTTGGATGGGTATTATGCAGTATTCTTCTTATTATCTACTACTGGAAAGTGGGATTGAATGTGAAAAAGAAGATCTGATCTTCATTATTCTGTTATCTGCGCTTGAACGACCATCCTCTTTGATCTTCCATAACAGGTAGACAGTGTAAGCTGTTTTTCTCTTCCATTCTGATAAGGTGTTATCTCATTTTCTCCTATGATCTTTGATGCAGTTACCGGGCAGCTGATCCATTTTCCCTGCCGGAAAATTTCTATATAAGGATGCTCCCTGGCAAAATCTGGATCTTTATACTTTTTCAGGTCACTGAACATGGAACCATCTTTCATATTATGACCGTAAACAACGGTATTGGCAGAAATAAAGGGGATCCTTTCACTGTCTGCAAAAATAGCTCCACCCTTCTGCTTTTCTCCAGCAAATCCATGATCCAGATATTTTTCTTCCTCCTTTCCCCACACTACAGGATAATCAATAGCTGTCCCCGGAATACGGATCCAGAAGCTGTAATCTGGATTGATCTCTCTTAATCTGCTTTCGTCAATTGCTGTTCCTGAACTTTCTGTATCAGAACTATCTGTATCCGGACTTTTTTCCTCATATAAAGGGATCTGCACTTCTTTTCGGATATTTTCATAAGATACCGCTGCTGCTTTATAGGCTTTCAGACTTTTTCCTGTATACACAGCTCCCAAAGCTGCTCCTGTCAGGAAAAAGATCCCAAAGATACGGCGCTTTTTCCAGATCATTAAACAGAAACCTTCTGCCCGATCCTTCTTCCACAGGATCCAGATAAGGATCATGATTCCAAAAACAATCAATATAGTCCGCCAGATTACTGATCCCATCACTGATCCGTTTTTCCTGCTGCCAATCTCTGCGGCACTCAGATTCACAGATGTTTCCTCTGATTTGTCATTAAGATCCGCCACAGCCGCCACGTTTTCTCTGGCGATCAGTCCTGTATACACAGCTTTGCAGTCAACCGTCTTTTTTTCACTTTCCTTATTTTCCCAATGTTCGTTAAAAAAGCTGACATTTTCCAATGGCAAAAGCCGTTTTACTCTTTTCCCATTTTCAGGATCTTTTACCGTGATCCAGGCAGTCTGGGGAACATCATCGATTCCTTCTATATCCCGGTAAATGATCTCTTCTGATACATAGAAGGGCTTTTTTTCCTGTATTTCCTCTGCCACTGCGCTGAAACTTACTAAAAATACGATTCCAAAAAGGATTCCTGTAAAATAAAGCAGTCTTTTTCTTTTTTCTCTGCCCTTTCCCCCCTTTAAAAGACACCAGCCAGCTGCCAGAAGACAGAACAGGGTTGCAGCTATAC
>JBNMGK010000302.1:0-3705 GCA_050872205.1 Enterocloster sp. | reverse complement strand
TATCCGACGATAGCATCCGGTGAGGATAATACGTTTGTCAGTTTAAAGCGACAAAGTATCAACGCAAAAAAAAATAACTATAAATAGTACAGATACAATTGTTAAGGCTTAGAATACCATATTTTCTAAGGAAATTCAACTGGGGATGTTATGTTTTCATACGGGTTTTTTATTAAAAAATTCACAAATATGTTCATTTTTTAACTGGCATGGCTCTTGCAGTTGGATTTTGCAGAGGAAAGTTTTAGTACATAAAAATGGGAGGCGTATATTTATGAAGAAACAGTATGGCTGGGTCATCTGTATCATGTGTTCGTTGCTTATGTTCTGTACCGTGGGGCTGACAGGAGCCGGTTTTTCCGCTTATCAGCCTTATCTGCTCAGTGAAAGAGGACTGACTAATACCCAGGTGGCAGCCGTGATTATGTGCAGAAACCTGTTTGGGCTTTTTGGAATGTTGTCCGTGACCTTTCTGATCAGAAAGTTTGAGGCGAGAGTGATCGCAGCAGCAGGACTTGTCTTTTGCGGTGTGGGATTTGCCGCTTATGGAGCAGCCCGCAGTATGCCGGTATTTTTCCTTGGTTCCATTCTTACAGGGATCGCCTTAGGCATCGGGGGAACCATTACCGCGTCTGTGATCATAGGACGGTGGTTCCGCGAACATCGTGGAATGGCGATCGGCATCTGCATGGCATCTACCGGTCTTTCCACCATTTTAGCATCGCCTCTGATCACGCTGTTAGTCATCCATTCTTCTCTGGAACGGGCTTTTCAGGCAGAAACTGTTTTTATCCTTATATTGGCAGTGATAGTAGCCATATTTTTAAGAAACCGTCCTGACGGGAAAAATACATTTCCTGTTGGGGCAAAAGCCACAGAAAGCGTAAAGGTCTATGCCCGCCATACAGCACCTAAAGGTCTGGCCGGTCTTTTGATGATCGGCATCTTCTTATTTGGCATGCCGGGAAATTCCCTGTATTCCAATTTGTCGGTATTGTATTCTTCCACAGGTTTTGAGCCAATGCAGATCTCCATGCAGCTGTCCCTGTTTGGAATTTCCCTTATGGTAGGAAAATGCATTTACGGACAGGTGGCAGATCGTTTTGGCACATGGAGATGCAGCTGGGCCTTTTATGGCATGACGGCTCTTGGCACGGTCTTTTGCTGTATGGCACGGAACGGCAATTATATGATGTCCCTTGCAGCTGCTTTCTTCATTGGCCTGGGACTTTCTGTGACAACTGTGTCGATTCCCTTGTATGCCACCCGTGTAGCACTTGAAAGTGAATATGCGGGAGTTGTGTCAAAATACCAGATGCTGTCCACCTTAGGGGCACTGACTTTTGGCATGGTGCCGGGAGTGATCGCAGACAAATGCGGGGATTATGTGCCGGCCTATGCCATTATGCTGGTGATCGTCCTTGTTTCCATGGTTGTAATGCAGTGCAGCTATCATACGATCCGGGTGATCGATGTAAGCGCAAACTGAAGTGCGCATAGCGAAAACCAAGGGGACGCGTAAGCATATATGAGAAAATGTGTCATGAAAAAGTTGGCATAGAACTTGCTTGTTAATGTAATGTGACAATTAATTAACGCTACCCTGTTATATGACAGGGCTATAGATGTGCTCTCGAAATCTTTTGAGAGTACATCCAAGGATAAAAGGGGCAGGTTGAGTCATGGCACTTGAATTAAGAGCAGTACAGCAGCAGAAAGTATCCCAGAATATGATCATGCAGGTGAGCATTCTGCAGATGAGCACACCGGAACTGGCGGAATACATGAAAGAAGTGGCACTGGAAAATCCGGTGGCAGAATTAGAAGAAAATGAGCGGGAAACCGAAGAAAAGGACCGCTTAAAGAAACTGGAATGGCTGTCCAGCATGGACGAGCAGAACCGTGTGTATTACAAGCAGGAAGCAGAGGCAGAAGACGAGGGAGATATCTTTAATCTGGCAGTAAAACCAGGGGAAACTCTGGATGAGGTGCTGCAGCTGCAGCTGATGAAGGAAGAATATACCAAAAAGGACCAGGAAGTATTTGAATTTATCATCGGCTGTCTGGACGAGCGTGGTTATTTTACAGAGTCTGTAGAAGAGATTGCGAGACAGACCCATACTACTACGGCCCATGCCGCAAAATGTCTGGATATTATGAAACATTTAGAGCCAAAAGGCGTTTGTGCAGCGGACTTAAAAGAATGTCTTTTGATCCAGCTTGACCCGGAAGATGAAGATCTGGAGACCGAGAGGATCATTATCACAGAATATCTGGAATTGTTAGGCAAAAACCAGCTTCATGTGATCGCAAAGAAAATGGGACTTCCTGTAAGCCGCATCGTAGAAGCCCTGGAAAAGATCCGTACCTTAAATCCAAGACCTTCCAGAGGCTACGCTTCCAGAGAAGTGTTAAAATACCTGACCCCGGACATTGTGATCGTGAAAATGAAGGACTACTTTGAGATCCTTATTGATGAGTATTCCTATCCGGAGCTTCGCATCAATGACAATTATATGCGTATGATGCGAAGCAATGAGTGTGACAAAGAGGTGACACACTACCTTTCTGATAAAGTGCGCCAGATCGAGCAGATCCAGGACTGTGTCAAAAAGAGAAATAACAATCTTTTAATGCTGGCGCAGTACCTGGTAAAATATCAGCAGGAATTTTTCCAGAAAGGAAAAGGCCATTTAAAAACCCTTACCATGCAGGACGTAGCTGATGAGTTTGGTGTACATGAGTCTACGATCAGCCGTACTGTAAAGGAAAAATATTTACAGTGCTGCTGGGGCATTTTCCCGCTGGAATATTTCTTCTCCAAAGGCTTTTACGAAAGCGATAACAGAGAAGTACTGCCTACAGAGTCCATTAAAGAGACTTTAAAGACCGTGATCGAAAATGAAAACCGCAAAAAGCCTCTAAGCGACCAAAAATTAAGCGAAGAACTGGCAAAACAGGGCATCGAGATCTCCCGCAGGACGGTTGCAAAATACAGGGAAAGCATGGGAATTCCTGATTGCAGAGGACGGAAGGAATTTAACTGATCCTATTCATCGATCCCAAATTCTTCCAGTTTCCGGTACAGTGTCCTTCGGGAAATGCCCAGATAAACCGCTGCCTCGGAGCGGTTGTTTCCGGTAGCTTCCAGGGCTTCTAACAGGCGTTCTTTTGTGAATTTCTGACGCTTTTTGCGGATCACAGGAGCTGCTTCCGAAGATGCTGGTGCTGCAGGAGCAGCGGGAGCGGAAACTGGGGTGGATCCTGAAGCCGGTATGGATACAGGCACAGATACAGGTGGTATCTGGTGATCTGGCTTGTCAGCTGCTTCCTCTTTTACAGACGCTGCGTCTGTGTAAACGTCCGGGTGGGCAGCGGCCACAGACTCAGCTGTGACAAATTCATTGATCAGCTTGCTTCTGTGGTAATAAGAAACATTGTCCAGAATGTATTCTGGAAGGATCACATCCCCAGGGCAGAGCTGGACGATACATTCTACCAGGTTCTGTAACTCACGCACATTTCCCGGCCAGTCAAGCTGCTTCATCAGTTTTTCGGCAGCCGGGGTAAATCGCATCACATTTTCTTTTTCAATACGGGCAGAAATGCTGCGGATAAAGTGGTTTGCCAGGGGGATGATATCATCTTTTCTCTCCCGCAGAGGCGGCAGCTGCAGCTTCATGGTGCTGAGACGGTAGTACAGGT
>JBNMGK010000343.1:0-3155 GCA_050872205.1 Enterocloster sp. | reverse complement strand
ATCTTTTCCTGAGGACCAAATTTTACAGCGCCTACCAGTTCCGCCTCATCTTTACTGTCAAACTGCAGCTTTCCTCTGCTTACCGGCTCTACATCGTTGATGTAAATGGTGTTTCCGGCTCCTACGATTGCCTTATATCCTAAAGCATTGACTGCGTCTTTGTAGGACTCACAGATCATGCCCAAGTCCTGGGTGCTGTGGCCGATACCAATGGTAATAGGCACTGCAAGGATCTTTCTGGTCTCCTTGCAGATATCGCTTAATACAGCGGTAAGCCCGGTCTGGGAATTATCTTCGTCAATGGCTGCGATAACGCCGATCTGGGCATCGCTGCTGCCAGCAGAGTTAAAGGTTGAAAAGCGGCAGTATTTTCCCAGTTTTTCTTCCAGGATCTGCATAATGGAAATAGGGATCAGGTCCTGTTCTTTATGGATCGCCAGTTCTCCTTCCCGTTCCTCTTCCGGCCGGTCAATGCCTACAGCGGCTGCGATCCATTTCTGGGCGCCGGAAAGGGGGATGCCGTATTCTTTCAAACGGGTTTGTACGGTTTCAGTGGCTACCGGTGCGTTTACCAGCTCATTTAAAAACTGTTCCCGAAGGATCGGCAGGCTTTTAATATAATTCTCCCGCAGCAGGTTTACATTTCGCTTCTGCTCGATCTCCTGGTCCAGATTTGCCTTGATCTTCTGTAAAATGGCGGTCAGTTCTTCTACGTTTACCGGCTTTAATATGTATTCTGTCACATTTAATTTAATGGCCTGTTTTGCGTATTCAAAGTCATCGTAAC
This sequence comes from Enterocloster sp., assembly GCA_050872205.1. Taxonomy (GTDB): domain Bacteria; phylum Bacillota; class Clostridia; order Lachnospirales; family Lachnospiraceae; genus Enterocloster. The sequence continues at coordinate 2,368 of JBNMGK010000343.1, read as the reverse complement.
CGGAGAAAATGACGATCTTCATGGACGGATATTTCTGGCGCACACGCTCGGCCAGTGTCAGGCCGTCCATATAGGGCATACGGATATCGGTCAGGATCAGGTCCGGCTCCAGAGCCTCGATCTTTTCTAAAGCATCTTCCCCGTTTTCCGCGTCCCCTGCTACTAAAAAGCCATTTTCCTCCCATTTGATCTTGCGGATAATACTTTTTCTTACCTCTTCCTCATCATCTACAAGGATAATACGATATAGTTTCATGTTTTCTGTCCCCTTTATCCTTTATGTATTCTGGAAATATATACTCTTGAAGTCCTGTTGTATCCGATATTTATTGGATACCGTAGAGTAAGGCGTTACAGATTGCTGCCGCTACGTTGCTGCCGCCTTTTCTTCCTTCTGCTACAATATACGGCGTATTCTTTAGTGAAAGGATCAGTTCTTTGGACTGGATCACATTAACAAAGCCTACAGGCGCGCCAATGATCAGGGCCGGTTTTATCTTTCCTTCCTGGATCAGTTCATACAGGCGGATCAGGGCTGTAGGGGCGTTTCCGATTGCAAAAATGCATGGTCTTTTTCCGCCTCCAAACAGCTGTGCCGCCTTATCCATACTTGCCACTGCTCTTGTACTGCCGTTTTTCTTTGCCTCTGCCGCTACGTCTTCGTCTGCCATAAAGCACATGGCTTCCCCGCCGTAGCTTTCCAGCCGTTTTTTGTTCACACCGGACCAGCCCATTTTGGTATCGGTAATGATCACCGCTCCATTTTTAATGGCTTCTCTTGCCTTTCCTACTGCATTTTCGGAAAATTTCAGGTGGTCTGCATAGTCAAAATCCGCTGTGGTGTGGATAGCACGCATGATCACAGGCGCCAGTTCCGGGTCCAGTTCCTTTCCCATGGCTTTTAATTCTTCCCCGATAATCTCAAAACTTCTGTGTTCTATATCTGCCGGAAGCACCTGTTCTATATGTACCTTTTCCTCCAGCCCCATGATCTCATATATCTTTTCCATATCCAGACTCTCCCGCAGTATTTCTGCCAGTTTATCGTACTGTTCTTCTTTGTAGGCCTTATAATCCATCTGGCCCGCCATTTCCAGGGTAATGCCCTTTCTGGCTGCCAATGCCGTTGCTATAGTCTCACAGATGCCAGGAGCGTCAAATACGCCGTGGACATAGGAGCCATAAAGGTTTTTCCGGTTCCAGCCACAGGGAATGCCCTTAGCTTCTCTGCCATTTGCGTTCTCGTTTATATTTAACAGACAAAGAGGCTGCTCTTTTTCCCGGCTTTTTGTACGGCCCATGTGGATCTCATAACCAGTAAGCTTCTTTCCGGAAAGCTCTCTGAAACAGCCGTAAAGCTCCCCAAAACGGCCTTCTGTCTGGGTGCGTACTTTTTCTTCTTCAAATTCGGTTTCCACAGGGAAGAGGCCCATTCCTCTTATTCTACCCCTATGGGATGACTCAATGGCATGTTCGTCTGCCAGCCATTCGCCCATCATCTGGAAGCCGCCGCAGATCCCCCATACAGGAACCTGGCGGGCTGCCAGTTTTAGGATCGCTGCTTCCAGGCCGTTCTGGCGCATCCACAGCAGGTCATCAATGGTATTTTTCGTTCCCGGTAAAATGACCATATCCGGCTGGTTTAATTCCACCGGCTTTGAGACATAGCGGATGGATACCTCGTCCATGCGCTCAAATACATCCATATCTGTAAAATTGGAAATTTTTGGAAAACGGATCACTGCAATGTCGATGCAGCCCTTCTGTTTTGTGTTTTTTAACTTGCTGCTTAAGCTGTCTTCATCTTCAATATCCACGTTCATATAGGGGACAACGCCTGTTACCGGCAATTTGCAAAGGTCTTCCAACTGTTTGATCCCCGGCTCCAGAATGGTCTTGTCACCACGGAATTTGTTGACGATCAGGCCTTTGATGCGGGTCCGCTCTTCCGGCTCCAGCAAAGCCACTGTACCGTAAAGCTGTGCAAATACACCGCCACGGTCAATATCACCTACTAAAAGCACAGGAGCGTCTACCATGGCAGCCAGTCCCATGTTTACAATGTCATCGGATTTTAGGTTGATCTCTGCCGGACTTCCTGCGCCTTCAATAACGATCACGTCATAGGCTTCATCCAGGCGCTTATACGCTTCCATGATCTGGGGGATCAGCTGCTTTTTATAGGCAAAATAGTCTTTTGCACGCATATTTCCAATGGAAACGCCGTTTACGATCACCTGGGAACCTACATCGGGAGTTGGTTTTAATAAAATAGGGTTCATATCCGCAGAAGGTTTTACTCCTGCAGCCTCTGCCTGGACCACCTGGGCCCGGCCCATTTCCAGGCCGTCTTCTGTAATAAAGGAGT
>JBNMGK010000244.1:0-4575 GCA_050872205.1 Enterocloster sp. | reverse complement strand
CAGAAGAAAACCGCATCGGAAGAAATATTAAACGGCGTTTTATGGAAAAACATCCTGATCTTTGCCCTTCCCCTTGCAATGACCAATATCGTGCAGCAGCTTTTTAACTCTGTGGATGTGGCTGTGGTAGGCCAGTTCTGCGGAAGTGAAGCCCTGGCGGCAGTGGGAAGCACAGGCTGTGTTGTAAATTTATGTATCACCATTTTCTCCGGACTGGCAGTAGGTGCCAATGTAGTATTGTCCCGTATGATCGGGGAAAACAGGAAAGGGGAGCTGAAAAAGGCCATAACCACGGCCATGTTCTTTTCCCTGTTTGCAGGAATTGTATTTATGATCATTGGGGAAATGGGGGCAAGACCTCTTCTTGAGATCATGGGAACTCCGGAAAATATTCTGGAGCAGGCGGTTTTGTATCTGCGTATCTATATCGCAGGCAGCATATTCCGTATGGTCTACAATTTTGAAGCTGCTATTTTCAGGGCAGGCGGCGATACCAAGAAGCCTATGTACTGTCTGTTAGGCGCCGGTATCTTAAATGTATTTTTAAACCTGTTTTTTGTACTTGTTTTTCATATGGGCGTGGCAGGCGTTGCCATTGCTACAGTTATTTCAGACGCAGTCAGCGCAGGCCTGTTATTCTTCCTTCTTACGAAGGAAAAAAGCGAGATCCGGCTTCATATGGAAGGCATTGAAATGGAAATGGGCGTTGTTGCCCAGATCCTTGGAAATGGCGTACCGGCTGCTTTGCAGGGAATGTTATTTAATATAGCAAATATCATTATCCAGTCTGGTATCAATGCTCTTGGGGCTGATACAGTGGCAGCAACCACAGTTGCCTTAAACTTTGAAGTATTTGCCTACTATATGATCATGGGATTTGCCAATGCAAGTATGACTTATAACAGCCAGAATTTCGGTGCTGGAAATTTAAAGCGCTGTGTGCAGGCAACCAGGTGGTGCTTATTTCTTGGCATGATCTGTACTTATATATTGTGCGGTGCCTTTGTGGCATTCCGCTATTTCTTCTGCGACCTGTATACATCAGACCCGATGGTTATACAGTTAGCCGCATACCGTATTTTTGTTTTACAGCTGTTAGAGGGCATCAACCTTTTAACGGAAGTGTTTGCAGCCACCCTTCGGGCCCTGGGAAAGCCCATGCTTCCGACGATCCTGGCAGTTATCTTTACCTGTCTGATCCGTGTGGGCTGGATCTTGTTTATCTTCCCGCTGCATCGCACCTTTTCTACCCTTGTGCTGGTATATCCGGTCACATGGTCGGCAACGGCCATATCCATGAGCATTGCTTATCTGTGGGTAAAACGGTCGTTATTTAACTTAAGTCAATCTTCCAATTAATTGAACTCATTTTCCAAAACAGAAGACCCCTGGAACCTTGCCAGTTCCGGGGGTTTTCTGCGTTCTGGCACAAAGTCTTTAAGACAGTGTGCTTAGTGTGTCAAAAAAATGACATGTCACAGATTGACACGGGCACAAGTCTGTGTGTCACAAAAGTACGAGAAAAACCGGGAAAAACGAAAATTTTTTGTGTAAAATCCCACCAAAAAATTGGCACGCCATTTGCAGACTATATAGGTATAAAAATAATCCAGAAAAGGAGAGGTAAAAAAATGAGCAAACCATTAGAGGGAATTCGTATTTTAGACTTTAGCCAGTTTATGTCAGGTCCTATGTGCACCATGTTAATGAGCGACTTCGGTGCAGAGGTTATAAAGATTGAAAATCCGCCTATCGGCGACAACACCAGATACGGAAACATTATCGAAAACGATGTATCCAGCCACTACGCAACCAGAAACAGAGGTAAAAAATCTATCGTATTAAATATGAAAGATGAGAAGCACAAAGCTTTATTCCTGGAACTGGTAAAGACAGCTGACGCTGTTATCGAGAACTACAAGCCAGGTACTATGAAGAAATTCGGTATCGACTATGAAGTATTAAAAGAGATCAATCCTGCAATTGTATATGCATCTATCTCCGGTTACGGACAGGATGGCCCTTACGCAGGCCATGCAGCATTTGACCAGACCGTTCAGGCTGAGTCCGGTATGATGAGCATCACCGGTCCAGAAGGCGGCGAGCCAGTTAAGTCCGGCGGTTCTATTGCTGACTACTCCGGCGGTTTAATGTGCTGTATCGGTACCTTAATGGGTATCATCGAAGCAAAGAAGACCGGAAAGGGCCGTCGTATTGACGTATCCATGATGGATTCTCTGATCTTCTGCTTAGAGAACCAGTTCAGCTCCTATTTAAAGACCGGAAAGGTTCCGAAGCCAATGGGCAACAGCTACGCTTCTTCCGCACCGATCGGAGCTTATAAGTGCAAAGACGGCAAATCCTTAATGATCACTGTTGGTACAGATGCTCAGTGGAAGACCTTCTGCGAAGCTTTAAATCAGCCGCAGTGGTACGCAAACGAAGGCTGGTCCACCATGACCCAGAGAGCTGCAGACTACAAGGCAATCGATGCTGAAGTAAACCGTGTATTCGCACAGTACACCAGCGAAGAAGTTGCAGACATGCTGTTCAAGGGCAAATGTGTATACGGCAAGATCAATGACTTCGAAGCAGTTGCACATCATCCACAGGTTGAGTACAGAAAGACCATTGTCAACTGTACTTATCCAAACGGCGTTTCCTTCCGCGTTCCTGGCAACCCAATCTTAATGAGCGATATGGAAAGAGAAACAGAGTACACAGCAGCAGCTCTTGGCGCTGATACCTTTGATGTTCTGGGTGAAGTTGCTGACCAGCAGACACTCCATGAGATCTTTGATCCAGTGATGAAGCAGGTAGCTGACGCTCAGGAAGCAATCTACGCTAAGTCAAGAAAGTAATTACTTAATCATACATTGATCGAAGGGAGAAATTACCATGGATTTAAATCTTAAAGGAAAAGTAGTTGCCATTACCGGTGGTTCTGAAGGCATCGGCTATGCAATGGCTGAGGCATATGCAAAGGAAGGCTGTAAAGTAGCTATCTGCTCCAGAAATCAGGCAAAGCTGGACAAGGCAGCAGCTGAGTTCGCGTCCAAGGGACTTGGAGAACTGTATACAGAGAGCGTTGACGTAAGTGATGCTGACAGACTGTACGCATTTGTTGATCATGTTAAGAGAGATTTAGGACGTATTGATATCTGGGTAAACAATACAGCAACTACTATTGTTAAATCTATCCTGGAACTGGATCTGGATACCTGGAACTTCATTATGAGAACCAACTTAAACTCTTACTTTGTTGGTATCCAGGCAGCTGGCCGTGTTATGAAAGAGCAGGGCGGCGGCGTTATCTTAAACGTAGCTTCCTTTGGCGGTTTAATGCCTCCAATGTACAGAAGTGCTTACTGCACCTCCAAGTACGGCATCAACGGTCTGACCAGAATGGCAGCTTCTGAGTTTGCTCCGTTTGGCATCCGTGTAAACGCAGTTGCTCCGGGAAGCATCAACACTGCTATGCAGGCAGCAGCAGGACGTACAGAAGAAGATGTAAAACGTGTAGCTAAGAACTTCGCTCTGCACAGAGCCGGTGAGCCGGAAGAAGTTGCAAACGTAGCACTGTTCTTAACCTCCGATATGTCTTCCTATATCGACGGCGTTGTTCTTGAGTGCTCCGGCGGTAAGTTCCTGGCACAGGATTGTGACACAGCTTGGCAGCAGAGAAGATAAACGGCACACTGTCAAAACATTGACACAAAACGGCACAAAATAACACAGGGCAACACAAAATGAACAAAATAACACACATACGGCACATATGGCACAGCAAAATGCGAAAAAAAGTGTAAAAAAATTATAAAAAGTGTGTTAAAAACTGGCACGGAAGTTGCACTTATATAAATACATAAGACTTATAGAACCGGCTGTGGCAAATGAGTGAAAGCCCAGGCGAGACAGCCGGTTTGAAATATCCGGTACTGGAAAGTGGATAAGAGGGTGACGACCTGAATATCCGTAAATGAAAGGAGACAGAAACTATGAGTACACCTAAGACACCTGATTTCGATTCTGTCATCGGAAAAGGCCTTGGACCACGTTATATGAACTACACCTGGCGTGACGTAGCATTATACGCACTGGCAGTAGGAGCTAAGAAAGACGATCTTACATACATCTGGGAAAAGCCAGGTATGCAGACCATTCCTTCTTTCGGAATGCTTCCTTATCTGAACTCCATTTTAATGCAGCCACATCTACTTAACCTTTACAGCAAAGAAATATGCAAAACAGGGCATCGGCTTTGAGGCTGACGAGGATGATCAGGCATCTGAGGCAGAATTAAACCGCCCAAGACCAACTATGATCTTAGCTCTGATCCCAATCGTACTGGTATTCGTACTGTATGTAGGTGTTGGTTTCAGCGCAGAAAAGGCAGTTCTTTTAGCTGACCTGGTTGCGGTTATCCTTATGTTTAAGTATCTTCCACTGGAAGGCTGGAAAAATGCCCTTAGTGAAGGCGCTCATGACTCCATTGACGCAGTTATGGGTACTGCAGTTATCGTAGGTTTCGGTGGTGTTGTAACAGCAACTCCATTCTACAGCGCAGTTATCGAT
>JBNMGK010000332.1:0-3299 GCA_050872205.1 Enterocloster sp. | reverse complement strand
CGCCAGTGCTGCCGCCCCGGTAATAAGGCCATCCAAAACCACCGGTATCCGCCAGTAGGCGCAGCCCAGATAAAAACCTGCCAGGGCCGCCAGATCCAGACCACCTACTTTTGATAAAACATCGATCCCATCAGAAGGATCTGGTCTGTGGATACGGATTCCCTCTTTGATCACTTCTATTTTACGCTTAAGCCCCGTATTGTCCAGTCCTGCCCCTTTACCTGTTACCACCTCTGGAGCCAGACCTGTAAGCACAGAGATCACAGCGCTGGATGTGGTGGTATTTCCAATACCCATTTCTCCTGTTCCTGCCAGATCACAGCCTTTTTCATGTAAAATCCCGGCTGCCTCAATTCCTACTTCCAGGGCTTTTACAGTCTCTTCCCTGGTCATGGCAGGCTCTTTTAAGAGATCCCTGGTTCCCCAGGCGATCTTGCGGTCTAAAATGCCGGTCCCTGTCATATCTGCGGCAATCCCAACGTCTACAGGAAGGACTTCTGCTCCTGCGCAGGCCGCCATCAGGCAGACGCAGGATCTTCTGGCCGCCATATTTTTGGCAACTGCTGCTTTTACATCCTGTCCCGTCTGGGTCACACCTTCTGCCACGACACCGTTATCTGCACACATGATCACAATGCACTTGTTATCCAGGGAAAACTCTTCCCGTCTTTTCACGCCTGCAATGCGGCAGATATCTTCTTCTAACACGCCTAAGCTGTTTAAGGGCTTTGCCACCCGATCCCAGTGGGCCTTTGCTGCCTTTACTGCTTCTTCATCAATGGATTTTATTCCCTTTAACACAGTTTCCAGGGAAACTGCCTGTTCCTGGTTCATTTTACTGCTGCCTCTCTTTTCTTTCTGTATGTATCACAGGCCTGTATAAACCGTTCTCCAAAGCCTTCCAGAGAAGGATAATACAAATGCGGGAAACCTGCCATTACCTGATTTTTTACAGTCACACAGGGCCAGCCACGCTTTCCTGTGGGCTTTTTCGCCTGCATCTTTAGTTCTTCTTCATTCTGGGTACTTTCCCAGTAATGGAATTCATGGCCTTTGATCCTTTCGCCTGCCTTTAAATACAGACTGTCGTTTTCCGTTTCCACGGTAATATAGCCGAAATGGGAATTTTTCCCTTTTTTATAACCTTTTCCAGAAAATACACCTGCCATTTTATAGCCGGTTCCAGTTTCATCTTCCAGTTCTTCTAAAAGATAAAGATAACCGCCGCACTCTGCCAGAACAGGCATATCTTTCTCTGCCTTCTGGCAGATCTCATTTCGCATGGTCTCGTTTTCTTCCAACGCCTTTGCGTAAAGCTCCGGATAGCCACCGCCAAGTAACAGGCCGTCCAGATCTTCCGGCAGATACTTATCATGGATCGGGCTGAACCGGACAATTTCAGCTCCCTGTTTTTCCAAAAATTCCAGATTGTCCCGATAGTAGAAACAGAAGGATTCATCCCAGGCAACGCCGAGACGTATATTCGCAACCAGGCGTGAGATTTTTTCTCCGGCAAAATATTCTTTATCAACCAGTTCCCCACTCTTTTGAACTTTGTTTTTCCGTTCAGCATCGCCGTCTGCCACAGCCACGGACCCTGGCAAATCTGCATCTGCGTTTTCTCCCAACTTAAACAGAGCATCCACATCCAATGTCTTTTCCAGGCAATCCCCCAGCTGCCGTATCTGTCCCTGAAGGTTTTCAATCTCTCCAGGAAGCACCAGTCCTAAGTGACGGCTTCCTACCTGCCAGAAGTCCAGCTCCGGCACATATCCGGCTACCTGGATCCCTGTTTCTTTTTCGATCGCTGCCTTCATCCTCGGATACAGCATAGGGGAAATACGGTTTAAAATAACTGCCTGGATATGGTTTCCGTTTTTATTTCCCCGGGAAGACTGGGACTCTCCCTGAAAAACCTGAAAGCCTTTGATCAGCGCAGCAAGGGAAAGACTGGCTCCTTTTGCATCCACTACCAGCACCACTGGAAGATTTAAAATATCTGCCACCTCCCAGGAGCTGGCTTTCGTGGTATTGCCTCCCAGACCGTCAAAATATCCCATTACACCTTCCACTACCGGAAAATGATCCCTGGATATATCCATGAGTTTTTTTCTCATATCATCTGGTCTTTCAAAGAAACTGTCCAGGTTTCCTCCTTCGATCCCCAACACTTTCCGGTGGAACAGCCCGTCAATATAGTCTGGCCCGCATTTATAGGAAAATGGATTTTTCTGTTTTCGTTTTAAAAGTTCCAGAATGCCGCAGGTGACCATGGTCTTTCCGCTGCCGCTTCTTGGAGCCGCGATCATGAATCCAGCCACTCTATCTCCTCCACATCTTTTTCCGTTGGATGCTGCATCACTGCAATGTACACCGGGTTCTGGGCCATTGGCATATGGTAGCTTCCCAGCTGTTTGACCGGTGATGCCTGGATCTGCAGGATCTCACCGTCTTCAAAACCGTATTCCTTCATACATGCAAGGATCTCCGATACCGTTTCCAGGGTAATGGCATTTGCCACGATCCGTACTGACGGATTTAAGTTTAACAGAGCGCCTATGATCTCCTTCATCTTTCCGCCGCTGCCGCCAATAAACGCATGGGTAGGCGCAGGCAGTCCCTCAAAAGCTTCCGGTGCCTCTCCTTCCACAATGTGGATATCTTCCCAGCTGCCGTGGAACTTTTGCACATTAGCCCGGATCAGTTCCAAAGCTTCCGGTTCCCGCTCAATGGCGCACACGCTGCCTTCATTGCAGCTTCTTCGAATGGCCAGACCCATTTCCACAGATACAGAGCCGGCTCCTGCACCAATGTCATAGCATACACTGTGATTGCCGATGCAAAGCTTCTCTATGGACAGTCTGCGAATGGTTTCTTTGGTCATAGGAACCTTTCCTCGGATAAAATCTTCATCCTTCGGATACTTCGTGAGATAAATCCTCACCTCTTCTGCATGAGGATTTTTCACAATGACGCATACAAGACTTCCAAAAGGGTGGTTCTCCTCTTCCATCAGCAGTTCTGCCGGTGTTGCCTCACAGAGAATGCGCTCTGTATCATATGAGAAATTTTCTCCAGCCCATATTTTTACATTTCCAAGCCCATTGCTTACCAGTTCCCTACAAAGAGCAGAGACACTGCCCTTTCCTCCTAACAAGATAAAGCAGTCTTCGTAGTGGCGGATATGGGCAACTACGTCACAGCTGCGTCCATGGCTGCTGATGCTGTGGACATTCTGCCAGCTGCGGCCCAGTCTTGCGCAGAAATAAGAAAGACTGGACACACCAGGAATGTATTCT
>JBNMGK010000383.1:0-2615 GCA_050872205.1 Enterocloster sp. | reverse complement strand
ATCTTATGTCTTCCCACCCAGGTTCGTCCATGAAAGAGGCGGTGGAGCTGGCAGAATATTTAAGAGATCTGGGATACATGCCGGAGCAGGTACAGGACTTTTATCCGACGCCGTCTACCATTTCCACCTGCATGTATTATACAGGATATGACTGCCGGACTATGGAAAAGGTGTATGTGCCTATTAATCCTCATGAAAAGGCCATGCAGAGAGCGCTGATCCAGTACCGCAATCCAAAGAACTATGATCTGGTGGCAGAGGCTCTTAAGATCGCCGGAAGGACGGATCTTATTGGTTTTGATAAGAAGTGCCTCATTAAGCCGAGGAATTTTGATAAGAGTGCTCATATGGAAAAAAACTCAGGCAGCAGGATGAAAGCAGCAAAGCCTGCAGGTAAGAAAAAAGGCATCCGAAACGTCCATAAAAAGAAAGGAAACTGATTATGAAAATAGCTGTTATAACAGGAGCTTCTTCAGGAATGGGTCAGGAATGTGCCATTCAGTTATGGGAGCAGTTTCCAGGACTGGATGAGATCTGGGCAGTGGGAAGAAGGAAAGACCGCCTTGAAAAACTGGAAGAAAAAGTAAATATCCCGGTACGAGGATTTGCCCTGGATCTCAGTGAAGAAAAAGACAGGGAGATTTTAAAAGAGGAACTGGTCCGTTTAAAGCCTCAGGTTAAATTTCTGGTAAATGCAGCCGGTTTTGGAAAGATCGGCAATGTATGTGATCTGCCCGAAAAAGACCAGACAGGAATGGTGCAGGTAAACTGTACTGCCCTGACAGCTGTTACCACCATGATTCTTTCCTTTATGCCTGAAAACAGCCGCATCCTGCAGTTTGCTTCCAGCGCAGCCTTTTTACCACAGCCTGGATTTGCAGTATATGCAGCATCAAAGGCTTATGTATTAAGCTACAGCCGGGCATTAAACAGAGAATTAAAGAGCAGAAAGATATTTGTAACTGCTATTTGTCCAGGACCGGTGCGCACGGAATTTTTCGATATTGCACAGACAACAGGTGAAATTCCATTATATAAGAAAGTGGTCATGGCAGATCCGGGAAAGGTTGTGGCGAAAGCCATCCGGGACAGTATTGCAGGACAGGAAGTTTCCGTATATGGGGTGTTGATGAAGACATTTCGGGTTTTTGCAAAAGTCCTTCCCCACAGCCTGATCCTGGATATTATGGAAAAAATCGAGTATGCTCCGGGAAAGGAACGTTGGTAAAATGCAGAAACTGAAAGTAACCTCCAATGAGGCAGGACAGAGACTTGACAAGCTGTTAAATAAATATTTAAGCCAGGCGGGAAAAGGCTTTCTCTATAAAATGATGCGCAAGAAAAACATTACTTTAAATGGAAAGAAATGTGACGGTTCAGAACGGGTAGAAGAGGGAGATGAGATCAGTCTGTTTTTAGCAGATGAGACCATAGGGAAGTTTTCAACGCCTCTGCCGCAGTTAGAAGCCTTAGGGAAAGAAAGATCAGGGAAAGAAAATGCCGGGGCTACAGGAAAAGCCGGGAAAACCGGAGAAAATGGCAGCAGAAAGAAGAAACAGGAATTATCCATTGTATATGAAGATAAAAATGTCATTATCGTAAACAAGCCTTCCGGCATGCTTTCCCAGAAAGCAAAAGAGGGGGATGTTTCCTTAAATGAGCATATTTTAAATTATCTTATTGATTCCGGACATCTGCCAGTAAGCCAGCTAAGAACCTTTAAGCCTTCTATCTGCAACCGTCTGGACCGCAATACCAGTGGCCTGGTGGTAGCGGGAACTTCCCTGCAGGGCCTTCAGATCATGAATGCAGTGTTAAAAGACCGCAGCATTCATAAATATTATCAGTGTATCGTCAAAGGCAAGATTGACAAGCCCCAGATGATCGCCGGTTTCTTAAAGAAGGATGAAGCGAAAAATACAGTGCAGATCTATCCCTTAGAAGTGGAAGACAGCGTTCCCATTATGACAGAATATGTGCCTGTAAAGAACAGTGATACAGCCACACTTTTGCGTGTCACCCTGATCACAGGACGCAGTCACCAGATCCGTGCCCACCTGGCTTCTATTGGACATCCTATTTTAGGAGATTTTAAGTATGGGGATCCAAAGGTAAATGAACAGATCCAGAAGAAATACAAGGTCCGTTCCCAGCTGCTCCATTCCTGGAAGCTGGTGATGCCGCAGAAACTGGCCCAGCCTTTGGATTATCTGGCTGGGAAAGAGTTTATCGCTCCTTTGCCTGCTGCTTTTAAGAAGGTGTTAAAGGGCGAAGGCCTTGAGTCAGATTCTTGACAGAAAAGTGGCTTTGGGGTATGCTAATAGAATGAGCATAGACAAATTTTATATAACTATATGACGAGAGGATAAAATACAATGGGAAAGATTATATTAACCGGCGACCGCCCAACCGGACGCCTTCACGTAGGACATTATGTAGGTTCTTTAAAGAGAAGAGTAGGGCTGCAGAATTCCGGTCAGTTTGATGAGATCTACATCATGATCGCAGATGCACAGGCTCTTACAGATAACGCAGATAACCCTGAAAAGGTACGTCAGAACATCATCGAGGTAGCATTAGACTATCTGGCGTGTGGTCTGGATCCTGCAAAATCT
>JBNMGK010000316.1:0-3474 GCA_050872205.1 Enterocloster sp. | reverse complement strand
GCACAGGGACATAAAGGAGGACAACAATGGAACGATATACACCACAGGCGAAGGAGGCCTTAAGCCTGGCAGTGGAAATGGCAGAAAGCTTAAACCACGGATGTGTGGGAACAGAGCATCTGCTGATTGGCCTTTTACAGGAAGGAACAGGCGTAGCTGCCAGAGTTTTAGAGGAAAATGGAGTGGAAGAGGCAAAGGTAGTAGAACTGGTCAGCCAGCTGATCTCCCCGGATACCTCTGTACAAATGGCAGAAAATGCAGCTTATACACCAAGAGCGCGCCGTGTAATAGAAAACAGCTACAGAGAGGCTGTGCGCTTTAAGGCAGCCCAGATCGGCACAGAGCATATCCTTATTGCTATTTTGAGAGAGGGAGACTGTGTAGCCAGCCGCCTGCTTAATACCATAGGCATCAGTGTCCAGAAGCTTTATATTGACCTACTGGCAGCTATGGGGGAAGATGCTCCAACTATCAAAGAGGAGATGCAGAGAGGCAGCTCTGGAAAACGTGGCAGCTCTACACCGGCTCTTGACAGCTTCAGCCGTAATCTGACCCAGATGGCCTTAGATGGAAAACTGGATCCGGTGATCGGAAGAGAGCATGAGATTCAGAGAGTGATCCAGATCTTAAGCCGCCGCACCAAGAACAACCCATGTCTTATTGGTGAGCCGGGAGTAGGAAAAACAGCAGTGGTAGAGGGACCGGCCCAGCGGATCGCAGCAGGAGATGTGCCGGATACTATTGCAGATAAGAGAGTTATGACTCTGGACCTTTCCGGTATGGTAGCAGGTTCCAAGTACAGAGGCGAATTTGAAGAGCGGATCAAGAAGGTCATTGCAGAGGTAGTTGAGTCCAAGGATGTGCTGCTTTTTATTGATGAGATACACACCATCATCGGAGCAGGAGGTGCTGAGGGCGCTCTGGATGCTTCCAATATCTTAAAGCCTTCTCTTGCAAGAGGAGAGCTGCAGCTTATTGGCGCAACCACCATTGATGAGTACAGAAAATATATTGAAAAGGATGCAGCTTTAGAGCGCAGATTTCAGCCGGTTACAGTGGAAGAACCTTCAGAAGAAGAGTCTGTAGCCATTTTAAAGGGCCTTCGCAGCCGTTATGAGGAACATCATAAGGTGGAGATCACAGATGATGCCTTAGAGGCAGCTGTAAAGCTTTCTAACCGCTATATTAATGACCGTTTTCTGCCGGATAAGGCCATTGACCTGATCGATGAGGCTGCTTCCAAGGTGCGCCTGTTAAATTATACCAAACCGGCAAAGATTAAGACCTATGAGGAACAGATCGATGATCTGGAAGAGGAAAAAGAGAGCGCCATCCGGGAAGAAGCCTATGAAAAGGCCGGAGACATTAAGAAAAAGCAGGAAAAATTAAAAGATAAGATCCGCCAGACTCTGGAAAAATGGGAAAAAGAGAAGGAAACCAGAAAACTGGTAGTAGGAGAAAATGAAGTGGCAGATGTAGTGGCCGGTTGGACCAAAATTCCGGTGAAGAAGCTGGCAGAGGAAGAGTCTGAGCGGCTTAAGAACCTGGAAAGCATCCTTCATGAACGGGTGGTTGGACAGGAAGAAGCAGTTACAGCTGTATCCAAGGCCATCCGCAGAGGCCGTATTGGCTTAAAGGATCCAAAACGCCCTATTGGTTCTTTCTTATTCCTGGGACCTACTGGCGTAGGAAGGACAGAGCTTTCTAAGGCGCTGGCAGAGGCCATGTTTGGTACAGAAAGTTCTCTGATCCGGGTAGATATGTCAGAGTATATGGAAAAGCACAGTGTTTCCAAGATGATCGGTTCCCCGCCAGGATATGTTGGATATGAAGAAGGCGGACAGCTCAGTGAAAAGGTACGCCGGAATCCTTACAGCGTGATCCTTTTTGATGAGATCGAAAAGGCCCATCCGGATGTATTTAATATTCTTTTACAGGTGTTGGATGACGGACATATTACTGATGCTCAGGGCCGCAAGATCGACTTTAAAAATACCATTATCATTATGACTTCCAATGCAGGAGCCGAGAATATCATTGCTCCCAAGCGTCTGGGATTCGGTGTCGCTACAGATGCAAAGGCAGACCATGAATTTATGAAGGGCCGGGTGATGGAAGAGGTAAAACGTCTGTTTAAGCCGGAATTTTTAAACCGTATTGATGAGATCATCGTCTTCCACCAGCTGACCAAGGAGCATATGAAGGGTATTGCCGATATTATGTTAAAGAGCATTGAAAAGAGATGCAAAGAACAGTTAGGCATTGCTCTTACTGTAAATGAGGCTGCGAAAGACCTGCTTATTGATAAGGGCTATGATGAAAAATACGGAGCAAGACCGCTGCGCCGCACCATTCAGAGCCTGTTAGAGGACAAGATGGCAGAAGAGATCTTAGATGGAAAGATCAAAAAGAGCGCCGGTGTGGAAGTGGGCTGTGAGGATGGAAAACTTACCTTTACTGTAAAGAAGAAAACAGCAGCCAGGAAGAAAACAACAGTGCCAAAAGCTGAGGTAAAGGTGTAAAACCCACTGGCTATTTTATGGAATTTGTTGTATAATCAGAAATACCCTATTTTACACATAAGAAGCAGGAGGATAAAAAGATGCCAGTCGTTGAAGAATTGATCCGCGCAGAGCAGGATGGCACCATCAGTTTTGGAAATTATAAGTTAGGACAGAAGTCAAAGAAGTCCGATTTTGAATATCAGGGCGATATCTATAAAGTTAAGACTTACAATGAGATCACAAAGCTGGAGCGCAATGAAATGTTTGTTTATGAGTCTGTTCCAGGTACAGTGGCTGAACATTTTAAGGTAACAGACAACAGCGTAGAGTTTGCAGTAGAAGGTGACAAGGATGCCCAGATCACCGTACAGTTAGAAAATGATACGGACTATGAGGTATATGTAGACGATGTTGCTGTAGGAAGCATGAAGACCAACATGAGCGGCAAGTTAAGCGTCAGCGTAGAGTTAGAAGAAGGAACTTCCGTTAAGGTTAAGGCAGTAAAGAGAGCATAAAATATGGCAAAAGCAAAGACAACTGCATTTTTCTGTAAAGAATGCGGATATGAATCATCCAAATGGCTGGGACAGTGTCCCGCCTGCCGGGCCTGGAACACACTGGTGGAAGAACCAGTGGCGAAAATGGCACCGGCTGCAGGAAAAGGACGGATGTCTGCTGAGAGAGGAGCGGGTATGGCTGCGGCTAAACCCGCTCTTCTTTCAGAGATACGTCTGGAAAAGGAGGACCGGATCAGTACCGGTTTTAAAGAACTGGACCGGGTGTTGGGAGATGGCATTGTGGCCGGTTCCCTGGTGCTTGTAGGCGGTGATCCAGGCATTGGAAAATCTACTTTATTACTGCAGGTATGCCGTCATCTGGCAGCTGCAGGACAGATCGTCCTTTATATTTCCAGTGAAGAGTCCTTAAAACAGATCAAAATGCGTGCAAACCGCATTGGAACAGTAACAGG